>CAZJOY010000006.1:0-52740 GCA_964547705.1 uncultured Methylobacter sp.
TTGAAAAACGCATCACCCGCGATGAGATTTACTGTGCTGATGAAGCGTTCTTTACCGGTTCAGCAGCAGAAGTCACCCCGATCAGGGAACTGGACAATCGCGCCATCGGTTCCGGCAGCCGTGGCCCCGTCACCGAGAAATTACAGTCGCTGTATTTCGACTATGTGCATGGGCGCAGGGACGACCATGCAGACTGGTTGACTTACGTCGCTTAAGCTTTTTTAACAGCATTTTTCACCACGAAGACATGAAGCTGAAATCATGTTTTCGTGGATGAAAAACACCGAACGTAGGGTACGCAGTGCGTACCATTTCCACGTAATCCAAGCAAGGTACGCACAGCGTATCCTACGTGATCGTGATGCAAACGTCATATGGCTAGCCCGAATACACATACCCCCAACGCCGCAAAAAAAATCCTGATCGTAGGCCCGTCCTGGGTCGGCGACATGGTCATGGCGCAAAGCCTGTTTATCTCATTGAAAAACAGCCATCCGGATTGCCAAATTGACGTGCTGGCCCCAGCGTGGACATTGTCGTTGCTGGAAAGAATGCCCGAAGTCAGCAAAGCCATCGTCATGCCGCTGCCGCGAGGCAAGTTCGGCTTGATGGAACGCATCAAACTGGGTCTTAGTTTACGCCCGGAAGGCTACGACCAAGCCATCCTTCTGCCGAATTCCTGGAAATCCGCAATCCCGACTTTTTTTGCCAATATTCCGCTGCGCACCGGCTACATCGGCGAATGCCGCTGGGGCTTGCTGAACGATGCCAGAAAACTCGATAAAAACCTGCTGACGATGACTGTGCAGCGTTTTGTCGCATTAGGCTTGCTCGTCGATGCGTCTATGCCGCCGTCTTGCCCAAAGCCCGCACTGACGATCAGCAAAGACCGGCAACAGGCCGTAATCGACAAATTTCAACTGACAACAACCGCTTCGAGAATCCTGGCCCTATGCCCCGGCGCCGAATACGGCCCGGCAAAACGTTGGCCGCCCAAGCATTACGCCGAAGTTGCCCGGCAAAAAATCGACCAAGGCTGGCAGGTCTGGCTGTTCGGCTCCGAAAAAGACAAAGATGACGCCGCGCAAATCAACCAAGCCGTGTCCGGGTTATGCCGCGATTTCACCGGCAGCACCTCGCTGGCCGAAGCCGTTGACCTGATGTCATTGGCCGACGCCGTAGTCAGCAACGATTCCGGCCTGATGCACGTTGCCGCCGCGTTGGACAAAAAACTCATCGCCATTTACGGCTCGTCCGCCCCCGGCTTTACGCCGCCGCTGAACGATAAGGCAAAGATTATCTCGTTGAATCTCGATTGTTCGCCCTGCTTCAAGCGCGAATGCCCGCTAGGCCATAGCAACTGCCTGACCGGCATCACGCCGGAGCAAGTGCTTGAGGCCATTAATAGTTAATTTTGTAGGGGCGATCCGGCAGATCGCCCCTACGGTCCAAATTCTATGAAAATTGCAATTGTAAAACTGTCGGCCCTGGGCGACATCGTTCATGCAATGGTCGCTTTGCAATTCATCAAAGCGCATGAACCGGAGGCCAGGATCGACTGGATTGTCGAGCAGCGTTTTGCCGATGTGTTGCGGCACAACCCCGACATCGACAACATCCTGACCGTTAACCTGAAAGCGCTGAAAATCGACAAGTCCGGCCTGTTTGCAGAACTCAAAAAAATACGCAGCTATCGGAACAACGGTTACGACCTGGTCATCGACGCCCAAGGCCTGATCAAATCGGCCGTGACCGCGAAACTACTGGGCAAGCGCCTCGCCGGCTTCGATGCCCACTCGATCCGCGAAAGATCCGCGTCGTGGTTCTACGACGTCAAAGTCCACAGTACCTACGACGCCAACACCATCGACAGGAACGTCACGGTGTTATCGCAGCCGTTGGGCTTTAGCATCACGCGCGAACAAATCCTGGATAAAAAACCGTTCCTGTTCTTCGCCAACGAAAACCCGCAAATCTACGATTACTTGGCCAAAGACCGGTGCAACATCGTGTTCGTCATCGGCTCGACCTGGGACAGCCGCAACTACCCGGCCGCCAAATTCGTCAACATTGCCGAAGCGTTACAACAAAACTGCCTGGTCATCTGGGGCAGCGAACAGGAAAAAGCCAAGGCCGACTGGATGGCCGCACAGTCCGGCTTCATCAAAACTATGCCCAAACTGGATTTGAACAGCCTGAAAGCGCTGATAGCCAGCGCCGATTTACTGATCGGCAACGATACCGGCCCAACCCACATGGCCTGGGGATTAAACCGCCCGTCGATAACGATCTTCGGCCCGACCCCGGTCAGCCGGGTTTACCAGACCGACATCAACAAAGTGGTTAAGTCAGCGTCGGTCGTTGATCCGTATAAGCTGAATAAGCAGGATTATTCGATTAATGATATTGATGAGGGGGAGATTATCGGGTTGGCGAAGTTTTTATTGGTCTTGTGAATAAAGTAGAGTTCATGATTTTAAGGCGATGATCCGACATTCTAAAGCTCTTTGAGTAAGTCGACTACTCTGATACGGTAGACAAATAATGTTAGAATTATCTTCAATTCCTTCTGATTACCGGCTGAATTACATTCGTGCTTTATTATCAAGTTCCCCGCACCTGTACCGTTAAAGCGGATAATTCTCGTACAGAAAGCTATCCCGTTGAGCATTTTAGGGACTTGAACACTTACGCATTGCTTGGCGAACCGGGGGCTGGAAAATCCAGCTTATTTAAAAAAGAAGCAGCAAATACCGACAATGGACACTATGAAACCGCTCGCGACTTTATTGATCTCGACCGCATGGAAGAATGGAAGGGCAAAACTTTATTTATAGATGGCTTGGATGAAACACGAGCCGGTAACAGCACAGACCGAACACCCTTAGGCGCTATTCGCGGCAAGCTCGATAAGTTAGGTTGCAAGCGTTTTCGTATTTCCTGCCGCGAAGCGGAATGGCTGAGCTCACTCGATAATAAGGATTTATCAAAAGTCAGTCATGACTCTGAAATTAAAGAGTTACATTTAGACCCGCTAACCAGCGACGACATTAAGCAAATACTTAGCAACGATGAGCGAGTAGATGATGCCGACGCATTTATCGAAAAAGCCGAACAATTTAGTCTGACCGGCTTGCTGGACAACCCCCAAACTTTGGATATGATGATCGATGCGGTCAAAGGCGGACAGCAATGGCCGAATTCTAAACAGCAAGTTTACGAATTGGCATCGAGACAACTGGCTTCCGAGTTTAATGACGAGCATGCTGTAGCACAAAGACAATCCGCCACTATCCCACAGTTACTTGAGGCGGCAGGCTTTTTGTGCGCGATACAAATCCTCGCTAACGCTTCCGGTTTTACTGAAGGACAAACTAGCGAAGGTAGAATTTGCCTGAATGAGTTAACCATCCCCGCCGCCATACAAACACGTGCCGCCTTAAAATCCCGCTTATTTAACAAGCTCAATAATGATGAATTCGGCTATGTGCATCGTAGCGTAGCGGAATACCTAGCGGCACAATTCATAGCTGATAAGATCAAAGAAGGCTTGCTGTTCAGTCGGGTGCAAGCATTAACCTCTGGCTTTGACGGCGGCATTGTCGCTGCCTTACGTGGATTAATGGCTTGGCTTAGTGTTCTTTCGCCACAAGCGAGAGATAGGTTGATTAAGATCGATCCGCTGGGCGTTGTTATTTATGGTGATGCAAGGCTGTTTTCGATTGCAAACAAAGTACAGCTTTTAGAAGCACTGAGGCACGAACTAGAAAAAAATATTAACTGGATAACTCAATCCTTTGAGGCCGTTACCACTAAAGACATGGCGACGTATCTGTTGGCTTTATTTAATAACCCTGAACGCAAAAATGCCGAACAAAACTTACTGTACTGTGTATTGGCTGGCTTAGCTCATTCTGAGCATATACCAGAACTTAAACAAGCGTTGCTTGCGGTTATTCGGGATCAAACTTTCTGGATAAGTGTGCGCACCAGAGCGCTATATGCTTTCTTATACCAGCATCCTGAAGATACCAACAGTTTGCTAGAACTTGCTGATGATATTCGGCAAAACAAAATTGAGGATGACAATAGCTTATTAGGATTATTGTTAACTAACCTATTCCCCGCCAGCATTGCTGCAAGCGAGATATTTCAATACCTTAAGACTGTCAAGGATAATCGTGTTATTGGGCTCTATCATTTTTGGGATACAGTTTTTGTTCAACGCGTAACAAACGAAGATTTACCCATCGTGCTTGATGAGCTAGCTGGTCGCGGCATTGGATTTCTCAAGGTTTCTCATTACAGCAACCTATTCCCTATGGCTGCTAAATTTCTGATACGTGGTTTACAAATACATGGTCGAGACATAGCACTTGAAAAACTATATAGCTGGCTTTCCATCGGCCTTGACGGATACAGATGTCGCTTAAAGCCTGAACATAAACAACAAATTCGTAATTGGCTTGAAAAGCAACCCGATGTTTATCTGGAACTGGTCGGAATCGGTATTAGCCAAATTAGCAACTTCGACAACTTATCTTTTAAAATTTATAAAATATTGACTCGACTTCGCAACGCCACACCGCCTGAAAACTTTGGTTTATGGTGGTTGAAGCGGGCCTTATCTGCTTCAAGCCTTCAACTGCGTCGTGAGTTTTTCCAACAGGCATTTTGCACACTGCAATACGAGCGCGGTCATCATGGCTTATCGCTGGAGTTTTTTGAACATTGGTTGGTGGAGCACTCAGAATTTCAGGAAGCTTATCAGGCTCTGCTTTTCTGTTCTATTGAAGACTGGCGAATTGAAGATGCGCAATCAAATCGCCAATGGGCAAAGCGGCATAAAGACAAATTAAACGCCAAACTTAATTACTTTAATGAGCATAAAACCCAGATTGCAAACGGTAGCGCCTACCCGCAAATTTTTTATGAACTCGCAATGGCTTATTTCGATCGTTATTCCGATATCAACGGTGAAACAGGCGAAGAGCGATTATCGAATTTTTTAAGCGATGACGTTGAGCTGATTAATGCCGCAAAAAGTGGTTTACTCAAAATACTCGGGCGAACTGACTTACCTGAATTAGCTGATATATTCGCGCTAGCGCTAGAAAATCGCGAACACTATATCCGTTTGCCTTTTCTGGTGTGCGTGGAAAAGCTTTTTCAGGAAAATCCATTGATACTCTACACACTAAGCGATGATTTGAAGAGCAAGGCTTTGGCTTTCTGGTATACCTATGGAGCTGGTGATGAACCTGCCTGGGTTAAACCGCTTAGCTTGTCGCATCAGGATCTCACGGCTAAAGTGCTGATCGCTTATGTTGGCGCGATGTTAACAGGTAAAAAACAGCATATCCATGGGCTTCATCAATTGGCCCATGACGATGATTATCAGCAGATCGCAAAGCTGACTGTCATCCCGCTGCTCAATAAATATCCAGTCAGCGGTTCAAAGCCGCAAGCGTCCCATTTGGAATATCTGCTTAAAGCTGCGATTAACCAAGCAGAAAAAGCCGACCTGTTAGCACTGGTTGAAAAAAAGCTGGCATACAAAGGAATGAATATCGCTCAGCGCATATATTGGGTTGCCACCGGTTTGATAATTGAACCAGCCATTTATGAATTGTTGATTAGAAAAGAGGTTAATGGCAAGAAGATACGAATCAATTATCTGTCTTCTTTTTTATGCTTTGATTGGCCCATAAAGGACGAGCGTTATGCGTTACCGGTTTCCACTATAAGAATGTTGATTGAATTGTTAGGGCCTGGCTGCTCTCCGCATAGGGAAACTGGTGCTGGTTGGGTTGGGCGAGCCGAAAATGAAAGAGATTATGTCTGGTCCTTGCTCAACAAATTAAGCAATAAACCTACCGAAGACAGTGCGAGTGTACTGGCGCATTTAGCCACACTGCCGCAATTGAGTGCTTGGCATGAACTGATTCGTAGCACCCAGCAAACACAACAGCTTAGTCGTAGAGAATCGTTGTTCAAACACCCCAATGCAATCCAGATAATCAACACCCTGAGCAGACTCAAACCAGCCAATGTGGAGGACTTGGCGGCGCTTGCCATTGACTGTTTGGAACAGCTTTCGGCTGAAATGCATGGCAGTAATGACAATAGCTACAAAGATTTCTGGAACGTTGATACTCGTTACGGCAAACCAGAAATCCCAAGACCGGAAAATATTTGTCGTAATTATTTACAGGTACGTCTGAAAGCGTTGTTATCAAATTATGACGTAACTGTTGAACCGGAAGCGCATCAAGCTAAAGACAAGCGCGCAGATATGAAATTGTCTTTTACTGCCGAAGGCAAAACTTTCCATCTCCCCGTTGAAATAAAACGCGATTTTCACACCGATTTATGGCAAGCCATTCACGAGCAACTGATACCGCTATACACGATTGCCCCAGAAACTGGAGGCAGAGGCCTGTTTTTGGTGATTTGGTTTAATTATTCAAAACTACCTGCTCACCCTCAAGGATTATTACCTCCAAAGTCTGCTAAACAGTTGGCTAACATGCTTCAAGATACTCTCACACAGGATGAACAAAAATTAATTGATGTTTTTGTTCTAGATGTTTCAAAAAAATAGCCCTGTGATTGCGCATAGAAGCATGGACACATGCTGCTCATATCCAAGCGTGTGCTCGATTGTTGACGTCCTCAAACGTTCCTGAACTAGAGGGGAATTTACTGACAAGAGCATGCTCGCTTGCAAACTGATCTACAGCTTTAAGGCAAGCTCCAGCAAGACAGCTGAAATTTAAGCCCGCTTTAATCCTCAATCGGTAAATTCAACTTGTAAATTTACTCGATTAAAAATATCAATCCGCAGACAAGATTTTATTGTCGCTATCAAGAACAAAAACAGCGTTTTAACCCCGCAATAATGCAGCCCAACCTAAAAAGCAGAAAACCTTAATCCCAATAAAATGTTAAGATAAATATTCAGTCTAAATGACGGGTTCGCTTGATAAGTGATAACACCTATTGATTGAGCATGTCTAACACTCTATTCTTAAATTACTCATACACACCTCTACCGGTTTTCCCTGGCTAATGGCATATGAATCATTGCTAACTGTTTTGCAAGATAAACAGAAACTTTCCGTTACAGAATTAAAAAAAGTTGAGCGCGTGCAAAAGACTTCGGTATCGGAATCTGTACCGCAGTTGTTGGTTAAGCTCGGCTTGTGTTCGGAACTGGATGTCGCCGATGCTTTTGTCGAGTCGGGACAGTTTGAAAAAGTTGCACCGGATCAATATCCGCTGGAAATGCAGTTGCCCGAAACTGTGCCGTTGCGCTTTCTAAAAAACTATCACGTTATCGGCTTGAATAACGGTAACGACATTACTGTGGCGCTAATGGACCCGGAAGACCGGTTTGTGATCGATGCCTTAAAATTGGCGACCGGCAAGGACATCATTGCCAAAGTCGGCCTGCTTTCGGAAATTGATGCGGCACTGGAAGTGCAATATGGCGAGAGCAGCGCGCAAACGGATAAACTGATCGATGATCTGAGCGTCGACGATCTGCGCGAAGAAGACCTGGAGCATTTAAAAGACCTGGCCAGTGAAGCGCCGGTGATTAAAATGGTTAATTTGATCATGCAGCGCGCAATCGAAACCCGGGCTTCGGATATTCACATTGAACCTTTCGAACAATCCTTAAAAGTCAGGCTGCGCGTCGACGGCGTGTTGAAGGATATTGACGCGCCATCGGTCAAATCCACGGCCGCAGTGATTTCCCGTATCAAAATCATGGCCAAGCTGAACATCGCCGAACGCCGCCTGCCGCAGGACGGCCGTATCAAAGTACAAATGTTGGGTAAAGAATTGGATTTGCGGGTTTCGACAATACCGACGATGTACGGCGAAAGTGTGGTGATTCGTTTGTTGGACAAGGAAACGACCGTGCTGGATTTTGCCATGTTGGGCTTTTCCGGCAAGCATTTACAACAGTTTATCGAGGTACTGTCTCAGCCGCACGGCATTATCCTGATTACCGGTCCTACCGGTAGCGGAAAATCCACGACGATGTACGCGGCATTAAAACAACTCAATACCTCCGAACGAAAAATTATCACCGTCGAAGACCCTGTGGAATATCAGATGGAAGGGGTCAACCAGATTCAGGCAAAACCGCAAATAGGTCTGACCTTTGCGTCGGCTTTGCGCTCTATCGTGCGGCAAGATCCTGATGTGATCATGATCGGTGAGATGCGCGACCTGGAAACAGCAAGAATCGCCGTACAGTCGGCGTTAACCGGACATTTGGTGTTGTCGACACTGCACACTAACGACGCGGCCGGCGGTGTAACCCGGTTGCTGGATATGGGGCTTGAAGAATACCTGCTGACTTCCACCGTCAACGGCATATTGGCGCAGCGTCTGGTCAGGAAACTGTGTCCTGACTGCAAGCAACGCTATACGCCATCGGCGGATATTATCGAGGGCATGAGGTTGAAGCAGCTGGCCCAGACAGACGATATTGTTCTATACAAACCGGTCGGCTGCCAGTCCTGTGGAGGCTTGGGTTATCGCGGACGCTTGGCGATTATTGAATTTTTGCAGATGACCGACCCGCTTCGTAAATTGATTATGGCGCATGAAGAAGCTGGAGCGATTCAACGGCTCGCTATCGAAGAGGGCATGACAACGATGTATGAAAACGGTTTGCTCAAAGCCCTGCAAGGTATTACCACCATAGAAGAAGTGCTGCGGGTTACGTCGGAAACATAATGTTATTTGCTTACAAAGTAGTTAATAGTCTTGGCGAGACTGAAGAAGGTGTTAGGGACGCAATTGACGAGCAACATCTGATTGCGGCTTTGCAAACCGAGGGCTATATCCCTATTCGCGTTGTACCGGCCAGTGCGAAGCCGTTTTGGAGCCTAAGTCTGGGGGCAAAACAGTCCAGGTTATCGCAAAAAGATATTGCGTTGTTCACCGGCGAGTTGGCAACTTTGCTGGAATCCGGCTTACCGTTGGATAAGTCTTTGTTGATATTGATCGACTTGACTGAAGACAATGAACGGGTGGCTAAGTTGATCGGCCGGGTTTTGGAAAAAGTCAAAGGCGGCTCTACGCTGGCCGATGCGCTGGAAAAGCAGTCGGGCATTTTCAGCAAGTTTTACCTGAACATGATACGCGCCGGTGAGGCCGGAGGTAGTTTGGGCGAAGTATTGACGCGCTTGTCCGAATACCTGGAGCGTTCGCGGGAATTGAAAGAAACGGTCAGCACTGCATTGATCTATCCTGCGATCTTGCTGATCATGTCATTGGCCTCTTTGTTTGTGATGTTGACCTTTGTAGTGCCGCAATTTTCCGAGATGTTCGAAAGTGCGGGCAAGGCCTTGCCGGTATCGACGCAGATCGTGGTGGGACTGGCCGAATGGCTGCAAAGCTATTGGTGGATATTGGTTTTGGGTGTTGTGTTCATCACCGGTTATATGAATCTCCAGTTAGCCGATCCGGTAAAAAAGAAGATTTGGGACGGCCGTTTTTTAAAGTTGCCGCTGGCCGGATCGATTATTTTGAATAAAGAAACTGCCAATATCAGTCGCACATTAGGTACTTTGCTGGGCAATGGCGTTTCGATATTGTCGGCTCTGGTGATTGTCCGTGAAACGGTCGATAACCTGGTGCTGGCAGCGGCCATTCAAGACACCGAAGACCAGTTAAAACAGGGTAAGAATATGTCCGACGCGTTGTTGGAAAAAGGCATATTCCCAAAAATGGCCATGCAAATGATAAAAATGGGCGAAGAAACAGGACGCCTTGAAGAAATGCTGCTGCGTGTGGCGGCAATCTATGATAAACAGCTTAGGGTGGCAATTCAGCGGATGCTGGCGTTGTTGGAGCCGGCTCTAATCATTTCATTGGGATTGATGATTGCAGGCATCGTCGTATCGATTCTGCTGGCTATTCTGAGCGTTAACGATTTAGCTTTTTAAACGGAGAAATTCAACATTATGAAACAAATAAAAAAACCTATCGCCCTGGATGGTGTGAACACTTTAATTCGGTCTGGGGTAGAAGCAGGCTTTACCTTGCTTGAGTTGTTGGTCGTGTTGGGCATTATTGCGATGCTGGCGGGAATAGTCGGGCCGCAGGTTATGAAGCACATGGGTGAATCGAAAACCAAAGCCGCTAAAGTGCAGATTGAAGACCTGGCCGCCGCCCTGGATATGTATAAACTGGACCTGGGCACTTATCCAACCACCGACCAAGGCTTGAAGTCATTAATTGAATCGCCTGACAGCGCCAAACGCTGGAACGGTCCTTATCTGCGCAAATCCAAAATGCCGTTGGATCCATGGCAGCAGGAATATCATTACGTTGCTCCCGGCGAGCACGGAAAGTTTGACTTATACACCTTAGGGGCAGATGGCAAGGAAGGCGGCGAAGGTGAAGAGCAGGATATTGTTAGTTGGGAATGATTTTTGAGGGGAAAGAGAAAAGGCGTAAGGTGAAAGGTACAAGGTGCAAGGATATTTACACCTTGAACCTTTCACCTTGTACCTTGAACCTTGAATCTTGCCTCTTGCACCAGCGCGGCTTTACGCTGTTGGAATTGATCGTGGTGCTTTTTGTCGTGGTGCTGGGTTTTTCCGCGATTGGTCTTAACCTGTCGTCAGGCAGCGACTCTACAAAAATCAAGGCGGCGGCAAGAGATATTGTTTCAGCGTTACGTTACGCCAGAGGCCAGGCATTAATGACTCACGAGGACGCCACGGTGACTCTTGATCTCGGCAATAATAGCTACACGGTCAGTGGTCGGGACAAGCTGTATGAAATTCCCAAAGATATTGATATTACCGTGGTGACTGCGCAAAAAGAATTAACTGGAGACGACCGGGCGAACATCCGTTTTTTTGCTGACGGCTCCTCTACCGGCGGAAGAATCACGTTGGAGCGAGAACAGACAGTGTGGAAAATCGATATAAACTGGCTGACCGGCCAGCCCGAACTTGAAAATGAATAAACAACACGGTTTTTCTTTACTGGAAATTCTGATTGCATTTTCAATTCTGGCGCTGTCCTTAGGGATTTTATTGAAGATTTTTTCCGCTGGCGTTAACACCGCAGGCGTCGCCGAAGACTATACCGCGGCCGTCCAAATTGCAGAATCGATAATGGCCAAAACAGCCGTGGAAGAGCCTTTGCAGCAAGGTGAAACGACCGGAACGGAAAATGGAAAATATCATTGGCGCGTGTCCGTTAGCCCGTTCCAGTTCACGGCTGACAAAGTGGATCTAACAACCATCGCGGCAACGCTTTTTAAGGTTAAAGTGATTGTAAGCTGGGATGATAGCGCCAAGGATGATGGCAGGCAGGTTGAGTTAATAACATTGAGACTGGCGAACAAAATGTTATGAACGGCAAAATCAACGTGAAAGATACAACGAAACAGAACGGTTTCACGCTGATCGAGGTTCTGATCGCGATGACGCTGTTAAGCATTATGGTGGTGCTATTATTCAGCAGCTTAAAAATTTGCGCCCAAAGTTGGGAGCAGGGAGAAAGCAAGATAGCCGAAGTGAATGAAGTTGCCGTCGTTTATAACTTTTTTCAGCGGCACTTATCGGCAGCTATGCCGGTATCGAATGATTTTTCTCAGAACGGTATGGATGCCGCCGGCCAGCCAGGAATGGATAGCACGGTTGCCAGCGGCGCGGTGATAGAGAATAAAGGCAAAAACTTTTCTTTCCAAGGCAAAAGGAATTCCCTGCAATTTGTTTCGGTTTTTCCGGCAAGCGTCGGTAGAGCGGGCATGCAGTTGTTTTCGGTACAGCCGGAGCGAGATGGTAAAGAGCAGGTTATCAAGGTGACCTTGACGCCGTTTTTTCCGGTCACCGAAGGCGAAGAATGGAATCAGGAAGAGGTGGTCTTGTTAAAGCATGTCAGCGATTTTGAGCTGTCTTATTTTGGCGCTGTCGAAGACGGGAGCAAGAGCGGTTGGCAGGATGAATGGCTGGAAAAAGAGGTTCAGCCTAAATTGGTCAAAATCAACATCAACACTACCGATGGCATTTTTTGGCCTGAAATGATTATAGAGCTTAAAGTGGCAAGTACAGGCATGCCTACAGGTTTTGGAGGAGGAATGAATGCGTCCCCGTCCCCGTTTGGAGTCGCCCATTGACCCGGTCTGAGGGCTTTGCCCTTGTTCTGGTTTTGTGGGTGTTGAGTCTGCTGACTATTATGGCCGGTAGTTTTGCTCTCAGTATGCGGCGCGAGGCAGGGATTGTGGCGGGCAGCAGTAATAATGCCCAGGCCTTGGCGATCGCAGAATCAGGACTTGCGATTGCCGAGCTGATGACGATGCATCCCGACCAGCTGCAACGCTGGCGTACCGATGGCAGTATTTACCAAATAGACTACCAGGATTCTAAAGTCCGTATCCGGCTCTTGTCCGAAGCGGGCAAAGTGGATTTAAACCGGGCGGACCCGACTGTGTTGCAAGAGCTGATGGCTCATGCCCCTGTCGAGGTCGAGCTGCAAACCAAGTTGGCTAATGCAATCGTCGATTGGCGTGATGAGGATGATCTTGTGCAGATAGATGGCGCCGAAAAAACAGAATATAAGGAAGCCGGGTTAAGTTATCAGCCTCGTAACAAGCCGTTTCAATCTATTGAGGAATTACAGTTGGTGTTGGGCATGAATGAGCAGGTCTTCAAATGGATTGAAAACCTGGTCACGGTCAATTCGGAACAGCCCAAGGTCGATGTGGCTCAGGCGGCAAGAGAAGTTTTATATGTATTGCCGGGAATGGATGCCGGAGTGATAGAGGAATATATTGCGGCCAGACGGGAGAGTGCGATAAACGGTCTGCCGGCTCCGGCGATTCCGGTAGACTCTAATACCGGTTTGGGCTTGGCATCAGGCCAGACGGGGAATATCGCAACCACAAACCCCTTCGCCGCAGCGCCTATTAACAGTGCGGCAGGGCAAAAAAATGCGATTACAGTCGTTACCGAAGCGCTATTGGATAATGGCACGACCGCCACCATTAATGCACTGATAGAAAAGTCGGATAGTTCGACGGGGACGTCGCCGTTTCAGGTCCTTAAATGGCAACGCAATGCCGCGGTTGGCGGTTCGTTGTTTGTAGATGAGAAAAATGAGTTGTTAGTGAGACAGTATGCCGAACCTGAATTCAACAATTGACCTGGATGTTAAAAAGTTCTTGCGCTGGTGGTTGCGCGAACTCGACTTTTTGGTGCCCGAAAAAATCAGGCAGCTGGTTAATGAGAAACAAGGCTTTATTATCGAGCGTCCCGAAGGCAATCGGTTAGCGCTGACGTATGTGCTTAACGAGCAGGAAGAACCTGTTGCAACACTGGATCGCAATGCTTCAGGCATCGAACAATATAAAGCCTTGCGAGCCAAAGACGAACGTTTGGCTAAAGCGAATTTAATACTCAGGCTGACCGGTAAAGAAGCGATTCAAAAAGAGCTGGCTTTGCCGTCCGCTGTAAAAGAAAACCTGTCGCAGGTTGTTGCCTATGAACTTGATCGTTATACGCCGTTTAAGGCAGAGCAGGTTTATTTTGCGGTTAAACCGCTGGAAGGAGAACATGAGCCTGGGCAGATCAGGGTTATGCTGGTGTTAACGCCAAGAGAGACGCTTGATGCATTATATGAAGACGTCAAGGCAATGGGCATGTCGCCGCTGTTTGTCGACTATGAGGCAACACCCAATGATCTTCAGCAACGTTATGACGTCTACAATTTATTACCGGAAAATCTAAGGGAAAAACCTGCAAAAGCGCCGCGGCTGGTTTATACCGGATTGATTACAGCGATATTTTTACTGCTGGGTACAGTGCTGGTACTGCCGGTCTGGCTTGAACATCGGACAGTCAATGTTTTACAGGAAAAAATCGATGCGATAGAAAAGGACGCCAAAGGCGTTAAGTCCTTGCAACTGGAGATCGATGGGATCATCAATGAAACGCGACTATTAATAGCGGAGAAAAACGCGGCCCCGACCATCGTTGATATGTTAAACACCTTAAGCATGCTAATGAAAGATAATACTTGGATGTCCTATCTCCAATACGCGGACGGACATCTGCAAATTCAGGGCGAATCACCCGCCGCTTCAGCATTGCTCGGCGTTTTGGAAGACTCTAAATTGTTTGCCAATGCCCGTTTTATCTCGCCCGTTACTCAAGATAAAATCAGCGGGCAGGAGCGGTTCCAGGTTACCGTTGATGTGACTCCGTCAGTTGAGCCTCCGTCGAGCGCTACGCCGGCTTCCGGCAAATCTACGGCACATAAGCCATCGATGATGATGTCGGGAGGCGTAAATGGCCAAAGTCGGTAGTTGGCAAATGCAGCGATGGCTGGCCGTCGCCTTGTTGGTTGTGATGATACTGATTGTCAGCCTGATCGTTATAGTCCCCGTGGTTAGTAGAGGGCTGGAACTGCACGAAACCAAAAATAATCTTGTTTTCAAGTTACAGCAATACGAGCGGATTCTGGCAAAAAAAGACGCAGTCATGCAAAGCATGAGCGAGATAAAAGAGCAGTATCAAAAACGCGGGCTTTTGAATAGGCAGAGTACCGGAGCGTTAGCGTCCGCAGAGATCCAGGAGTTTATTAAAAAAGCGATTGTAGAGGCTGGTGGACAGTTGAGCAGCACTCAGGCGCTTCCTGTTAGCAGTAAAAATGAATTTAACCGGATAACAGTCAGTGTAAGGATGACTGGTAATAGTAAAGTGCTGCGGGATGTGCTGTATAAAATAGAAACATCCATGCCACTGATTATTATCAGCCAAATAGAGATAAGACCGATGCGCGGCATCATGAGCAGAGTCACACGACAGGTCGAACCGACTAATGAACTGGATATTAATTTTCAAGCGGTTAGTTTTATGAGAAAGCAGCCGGAATGAATAGTAAACTTATAAAAGTGCTGGTATCTGTTTGCATTAGCCTGTGTTTGGTTATTGTCGGAGAATGGCTATATGCAAGTTATATGCGCCATCGCTTGCTGGCATCGATCAGCTCGGCAAAACAGCAAGACTATAAAGCTGATGAGTTGCCTGAAATAGACTTAACCAAGCAGCCGGAAGAAAGCTATGTTGACCTCGTTGCCAGGCCGCTATTTATTAAAGGCAGAAAGCCTGTTGATGAGCCACGTCAGGATGCTGCGCAGGCTGTCGCTATTAAACCGGAAAATTTCGATTGGGAGCTGAGCGGAGTTTACAGTGCCAAAAAGGCTGTATCGGCATTATTCAGCCGGTCTAAATCAAAGGTTGCCAAAGATAATTATCGAAAAATAACCCTGGGTGATGACCTTGACGGCTGGAAACTGGTCGAAATAAACAAGGACAGAGCATTACTTAAACGAGGTAGTAGCGAAAAGGAGCTACCGCTTCGAAAACCGAAATCAAAAGTACTACTGCCGCCACAGCAGCCGCCAAACAACGTATCGCCATTTACGCCGTTTACGCCTGCCCCAGCGCCCGCGCAGGCACCGGCACCGGCACCGGCGCCTGTTCCAGCAGCTATTCCTGAACCTCAATCAGACACATCTGAGAGTAATTAATGACTAATGTAAAAAAAATAACAAAAGTTTCTTGTCTAATGGCTATGGGATTAACACTGTCAAGTTGCGAGTTAATTGGGCCTAAATTGAGCGATAAATTGCCGCTGGAGCCCGTGAAAAACGAGCAAACCGGCGTGGTTTTTAAAGAACTGCAAAACAAAGTTCCTTCTACTGAAGCCAAGCAAGGCAAGCCTGAATTATTTCCCGGCACAAGCCAATTTGTACCGGAGGCGGCGGCGCCGCTTAAAAAAGGTAAGGGCGAAGGTTCATACAGCCTTAATTTTGACGATGCCGATCTTGGCGAAGTGGCCAAGGTGGTCTTAAGCGACATTCTCGGGCAAAACTATGTACTCAGCCCAAAGGTGGCCGGTAAGGTCACGTTGCAGACAACCGAGGCCTTAACCAAAGACGAATTGTTGCCTACCCTGGAAATGGTCTTGAGGATGAACAATGCGGTTTTGGTTAAGGACGGTAGAATTTATCACATAGAGCCGGCTGCAGAAGCGCTATACAGCTCTACCTTTTCTGCTCCCGGAAGTGCCGGCGGATCAGGTTATCAGGCCAAAGTTATTCCGGTTAGAAATGTAGGCGTTGAAGATATTGTCAAAGTGATAAAACCTTTGGTGCAGGAAAAAACCATACTCACTGTCGACGGAACGCGCAACATTTTAGTGGTGTCAGGAGCGCCCGATGAACTGGCTCGAGTGACGGATATGGTCAGAACTTTTGATATTGATGTATTGAGGGGGCGATCTTTTGGCTTGTTTCCGTTGTCCCATGTTGAACCGGAAACCATCATCAAAGAGCTGGAAGAAGTTTTTAACAAAAAAGAGAAAGGAGACGAGTCTGAATTTTTCCGCTTTATTCCGATCGATCGCTTGAATTCGGTCATGGCAATTACCCATCAAGCCCGGTACTTGCGTGACATTGAAAGCTGGATATTCAGGCTGGATAAGGCAAATACGGAGTCTGGCGGCGGAGTCAACGTTTATAAAGTCCAACATTCCGATGCCGAAGAATTGGCCGGTACTTTGAATGAAATTTTTACAGGGGCGCAGCCTTCGGATAAGTCGGCCAAAGTTTCGCCGGGAAACAAAGCCGCTGAAGCGACCAACAAACAGCCGGGTGAGAATAAATCCGATGCTAAAACTACAAGCCGCAGCACTCGTCGTACCGGCGGTTCCGGTGCGACAGGCTCGGAAACGGTAGCCAATGTAGAAGATGTCAAAATTATTGCCGACAAAGCCAATAACTCACTGGTGATTGTCTCTTCACCTCGCGAATACGAAATCATCCTGCCGGTCATCATGCAATTGGATGCATTGCCGTTGCAGGTATTAATTGATGCGAAGATCGTCTCGGTCGATTTGAAAGATGATTTGAAGTACGGCATACAATGGTTCTTGGATCACGGCGGCAGCAGCATCGGTAGTGGTAATGACAGAGTTTCGCTTGGCCAAGTTGCGACAGCGACTGGAGCCGCTTTTGCGACAGGTGGGTTGAGCGCTATCTATAATTCAGGCATAGTCAATGCGTTATTAAGTGCGCAGGCCGCAAAAAATAATATCAACGTGATCTCCTCGCCTTCGTTGATGGTGTTGAACAACCAGCAAGCGAAAATCAATGTCGGCGACCAAGTGCCGATACAAACCAGCACCACATCGGTTCCTATTGCCGGCGGAGCAACAACCCCCAGCATAGCGGTAGGAAGCGCGATTCAATATAAAGATACCGGTGTTACGTTGGACGTTACGCCTAGAGTCAACGCGAACGGTATGGTGATTATGGAGATCAAGCAGATTGTCAGCAACGTCGTGCCGCAAACGAACGGCGTTACCTCGACCGCGACGATCAATAAGAAAGAAATCGAAAGCTCCGTGGCTGTACTCGATGGCGAAACGATCGTGTTAGGCGGCTTGATTACGGAGAATAATGACGATGTTCAATCAGGCATTCCGCTGTTGCATGATATACCTGGGATCGGGCCATTATTCGGCCAAACCACCCGGAACAAGGATAGAACGGAACTGGTGGTTCTGATTACCCCGCGCGTTGTCAAAAGCAAGCAGGATTCCCGGCAGATCTCTGATGAATTTAAGCGGAAATTAACCGGAATTTATCAGAGCAGCCCCGCCCCCGCCGTTTATATACAGAAACCGGCAGCACAATAATCGCCGGAAGCCGGTGTTAATTTATTAGCAAAAAAATAGCCCGCCTGAAGTGTCTGCTTCAGGCGGGCTACGGTACGCTATCTATAGTTGATACGCTTACCGGCTGATTTTAATACGTAGCAACTTCGTTTCCTTTGCCGATTAACACCACATCGGCAGCACGCATCGCAAAAATACCAACAGTTACTACGCCGGTGATATTGTTGATGATTTGTTCCAGTTTGATTGGATCGATAATATCCAGATTATGCACATCGAGAATCACATTGTGGTTGTCGGTAATAAAATTTTCCCGCCACACCGGTTGGCCGCCCAATTTAACCATTTCCCTGGCAACGTAACTTCTGGCCATCGGAATGACTTCGACCGGCAGAGGAAATTTACCCAGCACGTCGACACATTTGGTTTCGTCGGCGATACAGACGAATTTCTTGCTGGCCGCTGCGATAATCTTCTCGCGAGTCAGCGCGCCGCCGCCGCCTTTAATCATGTATTTGTGCGGGTTGACTTCGTCCGCTCCGTCCACGTAAACATCCAGCGTGCCTACTGCATTTAAATCAAGAACCGGGATGCCGACTTCTTTAAGTTGGGCGGTGCTCATTTCAGAGCTGGAAACCGCGCCTTCGATATCGTCCTTGAAATCGGCCAAATAATTGATGAAATGTTTCACTGTAGAGCCGGTGCCTACACCGACGATGGATACTCCTTTAATATGTTCCAAAGCGGCTTGAGCTACTTTTTGTTTTAATTCGTCTTGCGTCATAACGTCATCCTGATTTTAGTTATAGGTAAATAAATGGTGTGTGATAATACCGCAGATAGTGTTGTCCCGAAAGTTTTGTTCTTTAGCGGCCGCGCCCGATAAAAGGCTATCTCGTAGGGCGTGCCGTGCGCGCCTTGACTCCAAAGGCGCGCACGGCACGCCCTACGCTTTCCTGACAGAATTTACACAACGATTCTTAACTGGTTTCTAAAAATGCATACAACAAATTAAACCGCACATGTTCATCCTGCACAGCTCCAATAAGACAGAAAACCTGGTTGCTCATCTAAGCGCCGTCATCGAAAATTCGCCACTGTCATCGCCTTTTGCGAAAGAAGTTTTCTTGATTCAAAGTCAAGGCATGGAGCGGTGGCTATCGCAACAATTAGCCGGCCAATTTAAAGTCTGGGGGAACTACGAGTATTTATTCCCCGGCAAATTCTTCAGCTCCTTGGCGCAACGCATCGATAGCCGGTTAAGCGATGCGGCTTTTGACCGCCACCTGATGTTGTGGCGGATTGAAGCGCTGCTTCGTCGACTGGACGGCGATACATTTTCGCCATTAATGCAATATTTGTCCGGCGAGAATATCGCCTTAAAACGTTATCAATTGGCCCAGCAGCTCACGCAGATTTTTGACCAATATCAAATGATGCGGCCGGATATGCTGGAGATGTGGCAAAAAGGCCAGCTCTTGTATCAATCAACGACGGAAAAATGGCAGCAAGCGCTGTGGCTGCAAATAATCGAGCAGACCGGCAACAAGCATCGCGGTTTGTTATGGTTGGACGTGATAGCCAAATTGAATGCTGCGGAAGAAGGCGCATTCAGCGCGCAGTTGCCGGAGCGGATTTCGGTATTCGGGCTTAATACGATGCCTCCGTTGTTCTTAAGCTATTTACAGGGCCTGTCCAGGCATTGCCAGCTGCATCTTTTCCTGTTGAACCCGGCGCAGGACTTTTGGGCCGATTTGGCCACTAAAAGACAACGAGCTAACGATGAAAACTTTAGCGGTCATCCGTTGCTGTCGACATTAGGCCAGCAGGGCCGTGAGTTTCAGGAGATGTTGCTGGAGCAGGCGCAGTTCGATTTTGAACCGGAAAGTTTCGAACTTAGCGAAGCGCTTACTAACCTGCAACGCTTGCAAAACGATATTTTAAATAACCGGCCGGATCGAGCGGCAGAGCCGCTACAACAAGATAATTCCATCGGCATCCATTCCTGCCACTCCAGGATGCGCGAGGTGGAAGTGCTAAAAAACCAGCTGCTGCAAGCGCTGGAAAACGATGCAACACTGGAGCTGCGCGATATTGTGGTCATGGCGCCGGATATTCAGGTCTACGAGCCGTTCATTTCCGCGGTTTTTGACGATATTCAACATGCCATCGCCGACCGGAGCTTGCGCTTGAGTAATAGCGCGCTGGACGCTTTCATACGCTTTTTGGAGCTAAGCCAAAGCCGTTTTGGTCGGCAAGCCGTGCTGGATTTGCTGGAACAGCCGGTCGTCTATCCGGGCTTCGGTTTGTCGGAGACCGACCTTGAATTGATCAAACATTGGATAGAAGACACCCATGTGCGGTGGGGCAAGTCGGCGGAGCACAAACAGGAACTCGGCCTGCCCGCACTGAGCGAGAATACCTGGCAGGCGGCGCTGGATAGGTTGCTGATGGGCTATGCGATAGGCAGCGATGAATATTTTGTCACCGCAGCTTCTTCCGCTTCCGTTCATGCCGATGTGCTCCCTTACAAGGATATTGAAGGCTCTTCGGCGCTGGCTTTGGGCGGCTTGTGCGATTTTATGCAACTGCTGTTTAAAGCGGACAAAGAACTCAAACAAGCAAAACCGCTAAGAAGCTGGAGTGCGCAACTTTATTATTACGCCGACCAATTATTGGCGGCGGCGGAACCGGCCGAACGGCAGCAGCTAAACGAGCTATTGGCGGAATTATCCGACGAGTCTGCTTCCGTGCATAACGATGATGTCGAATTGCAAGTCATCATCAGTTGGTTGAAAGGCATGGTTGCAGAGCGCAAATCGGCCAACGGCTTTCTACGCGGCCAACTGACCTTTTGTTCGATGTTGCCGATGCGCTCTATCCCGTTCAAAGTGATCGCGCTGTTGGGCATGAATGACGGCGAGTTTCCCAAAATTGATCGTCATCCGACTTTTGATCTACTGGGCAAAAACTTTCGCAAAGGCGACCGTTCGCATCGTGCCGACGACCGCTACCAATTCCTGGAAATCCTGCTGTCGGCCAGACAGCAGCTCATCATGACTTACATCGGCCAATCGATCAGCCACAACGAACCGATTCCGCCGTCGGTAGTCATCAGCGAATTACTGGAAGTTTTACCGTGCGGCGGCGACCTGATTACCCGGCATCCGCTGCAACCTTTCAGTCGACGTTACTTTGACGGAACAACAAATTTATTCAGCTTCTCGGAAGCCGATTGCGAAATCGCCAAAGCATTGGCCGACAGGAGCGATTCGGCATCGGTAAACTTATGGTGGCAAGGAAGCATTCCTGACGATGCCGCAGCAACGGAAGTGATCGAACTGAGCGAATTGTTCAGTTTTTTCCGCCATCCTCAACGTTATTTCATGCAGCGGCAAATGGATTTGCGTTTCAGCCGAATCGAGGCCGCCGCCGAAGAGCGCGAGCCGTTTAGCATTGACGCACTGGACGGTTACAACATTTCTCATGAATGGATCAATGAAGCATTAAACGGCAGAACATTGTCGGTAAAGAAACTTCAGGCGCAGGGCCGCTGGCTGGCCGGCGTACCCGGCGAGCTGGAGTTTGAACGGCAACAAAATGTGATTAATGAATTTGTCGAACGGATAAAAGCGAAGAATCTGGGTGCGCGTCTGGACGATTTGCCGATAGACCTGACCGTAAACGGCTACCGCTTGGTCGGTAAACTCGGCAACCGTTATCAATATGGCAGCCTGTTTTATCGCTACGCCGATCTTAAAGGCAGGGATTTTGTTTGCGCATTGCTGCATCATCTGATTATTAACCAGGCGCAGTCATCCGCCAACCATGAAACCGCCGTTTCCGATCAGGCGGCGATGGCTAAAGTCAATGCCGCAGCCATGCGGGGAGTATTTGCCGGCATGCAGCCGACCTTTTTGCTGAGTACCGATGAAGACTTAAGCTTTTTACCCGAACACTGCCAAGCGGATCATCTGGCGGCATTGATAGAAATTTACCGGCTGGGTTGTAAACAGCCCGATGCTTTCTTTGTCGATCCGGCTCTGGCGTACATCAAGCAGGCTCATAAGCTGACAGTCAGCAACCGGGCGTCAAAATCCGCGCTGGATGCCGCAATCGAGCAATTAGCCAGAGCCGCCCAGCAATCCTACGAGCCGGAATTCAGGCGGCTTTACGGTAATGTAGCGGATATTGGACTGGTGTTGGGTGAATCGTTTGAGCGGCATTGCCAAAACTTGTTACAGCCGGTTTGGGCGGCAACGCATTGATTACTCAATTGACACTATAAATGTTGCGCGTTAGATTGGCCTTAAAGTTGTTATTCAATCACCGCATTTGAAGGGGGCAATCATGCAAACATCAAGTATTACTTCAAAAGGCCAAGTCACGATACCGGCCAATATACGAAAATCCTTACATCTTACTGCGGGTCAAAAAGTAAAAGTCAGTTGCGAAAATAATATTATTACCATAACACCGGTTGAAAATGATATTAGCGCAGTGTTTGGCTTGCTGAAAGCGACAAAAACGGTTTCTTTGGCGCAAATGAAGGAAGCAATAGCCGAAGCCGCTTGCGATGATTAGTTTAGACACCAATGTCATGGTGCGCATTCTGGTAGATGACCCGCAGTGTCCCGAACAAAACAGCAAAGCGCGGCAAACTGTCAGCGAATATGAAACGGTTTATGTGACTCAAATCGTACAAGTAGAAACGGTTTGGGTGTTAAGTCGTGCTTATGGCTTTTCCAGGACGGATATAGAACGGGCGCTGGAAAGCGTGTTAAATAACTCAGCTTTTAGGCTGGAAAACGAAACGATTTTTGCCGCCGGTTTACAGTTGTACAGCAGTTCAAATATTGATTTTGCCGATGCGCTGATTTTACAAAACAGCGTACAGCAGAATTTAAAGTTGCTTAGTTTTGACAGGAAATTACAGAAACAACAGGGCGTGGTTAGTGTTTGAATTTTGATAGAGCACAGGGGAGCTTATGCAGGAAAATGATTTTAGTGGGCAGGACTTACGCGGACGGTCGTTTAAAAATAAGGAATTAGAGAATGCTATTTTTTCTGATTGTGACTTGCGAGGGGTGGATTTCTCGGGCGCGAATTTAACTGCGGCGAAATTTTATCGAGCGAAAACTGGCAGATCATTAAAATTGAGTTGTTCTATTTCCGCCGTACAAGTTCCATTAGCCATAATAGCCGTCTCGATTGTATTCGCAGGAAACATGTTTCTTGCTAAGTACATTAAAAAAATTCTAGTCTCCTTAACAATATATTCTGATGAAAACCTAACTATAGTGATGGTTATTTACACACTAATGTTTACAGGGGTAATTTTTGCAGCAATCAATCGTAACAGATTCGCTTATTTATACTGGTTTTTCTGGTTAATAATTGCTGGAAGCCTTCCCTTGTCTTTTGCTGAAATTGAAGGGGCTAGATATCTATTTTTTGCAGCTGTTATAGCTGGAGCTTTAACTGGAATTGGCTCCATAGTTGCGAGCGTAGCAGTAACTAATACTAATACCGAAACAGAAGTTATAGCTTCAACTTGCTCTGCAGTTATTGCTATTTCACTATTTTTGGGAGCAAGAGAGGATTTACACCTAATCTTAGCAGAAACTGTAGGTATGGCTATAACTGTACCCTGCATTATCTTTATATTTTTACAAGTTTACTTAGGTAATCGTGCAATAGAAAAAGAAGAGCCGCAATTACATTATCTAAGACAGTGGATTTTAAATTTTAATTGCCTTGGTGGAACGAAATTTGAGTTTGCCACTTTAAAAGAAGCCGATTTTTCGCAAGCGGACTTAAGATATGCGCGTTTTAAAAATGCAAAGATAATCGGTTGCCACTTTCAGCAAGCAAAAAACCATCACTTGGCTTTAACTGATGGCACACCTTTGGAAACGCGCAAAGTCCGCGACTTAGTGATTGGCGGCATTATCACCGAGAAAAATTTTGCCGCTTTGGATTTACGCGGCTTGGATTTTTCAGAATTGGATTTACAAGGTTTTGATTTTAGTCATGCGAATTTATCTGGTGCAAATTTGAGTCAGACCCAAATGACAGGTGCAACTCTTGAGGGGTGGAATATCGATACCGAAACAGTATTGGATGACATAGATTGCCGCTATTATTACTATCTGGAAAATGGTAAGAAAAAACGAATGCCGCCCGCAGGCGAAGAATACAAGACAGGCGAATTTACCCGTATCTTTCAAAAAATTGCCAATACCATCGACTTCATTGCCCATAATGAAATGGAACTGGCGGCTATCAAGCTCTCTGTGGAACAAGTCAAAGTGGAAAGCGGCAATGATGACGTCAGAGTGCAAGCGATAGAAGAAAAAGGGGGCTTTATCGTTGTTAAAGTAACTGTGCCTAAAACCGAAGATAGAGGAGTGCTGTATCACGAAGTCAACAGCTTAAAACAAGAATACGAAGCTAAAATTCAAATTATGAGTGCCGAAAATCGAGCGCAAATTACAGGCTATGAAGCACGTATTACCGATCTAAAAGAAGAACTTGATAAAAAACGCAATGCTTTAACAATCATTATCGAAAACTCGACTATCAACAATAATGGCGTTATGAATTTAGGCGAAATCAACGGCAATATTTCTCAACATTAGGCAATAAGATTACGGAGAATAAATCATGGACAAACAATTCAATATTACTGGCACAACTATTATTAATAGCGGAGTAATGAACTTAGGCGAAATTAACGGTAACGTATTGCAAGCGATTCAAAAACTCCCCGCTGAGAGCGACGAACTTAAAACCACGCTAAACCAATTGCAAACTCTGATTAACAGCAGCTCCTTGTCTGACAGCGATAAACAAGAAGCTCTTACCGAAACAAAAACTATTGCTGAAACCGCCGCGCAACCGAAAGAAGAACAGAATAAAAACATCATCCGTAAAACCTTGCGCTACTTTAAAGGCTTAACGACTGATTTAGAAAGTATCCCCGAGACCGCCGTAAAATTAGGACAAATTATCGACCAAATAGCTGGTTTTTGGGGGCTCTAACGATCCGCATAAAACAACAGGGCCTATTAGAATGCAGTGAGGCTAGAACCGCATCATTCGTGTTTAACCAACGCTGCAAGATTCGCACAGCAATCCGCTATGAACGGAGCCTGATTCTCGCACGGTCATATAGCCCGGAATAAATCTGTTTGAGCGGTAGCAAGAACTGGCGTTCCCGGCTAATTTCCACTCCCCCTAATAGCGTCCATAACCATCCGCGTTCCTATCGAGATTAACAGAACGTCCGGCCCCACTTGCGCATAACGATAACCCGGCATCGGCGGCCCCATCTGCGCAAGGATTGCTGAAGGTAAATCGTAGTAAGCTACGTCGCTCGGCAGCGGGCGGCCTATTTGCCATTTTTTTGCCTGCCCCGGTGGCATGCAGCCGTTGTGCTTTTTGGCGAGGCCGGGCGGACAATGGCCGCTATTAAATTGTTCCGCATAGTAGTCGTGGATGATGGCTCGATGCCGGTCGTCGAAATAGCGGTTCTGTCCATAATCGCGCTCGTTCCTTTGCTCAAACTGCCGACCATCATGATCCCTGTCATGGTTTTGATTTTCCCTTCTCTCATGTTTATCAGCTTTGCCATGATGACCGCTCGATGAATGCTTGTCGGCGAAGACAGGGCCGGCCGCCAGCATTCCGGCGGCTACAAAAGCCAGTGCGTAATTAAATCTCAACGGTTTGTGCGGCATATTACATTCCTGGTCAAAGTTAATATTTGCTTAGTCCCGTAGATCGGGCTCTGCTTCTCCGTCTTCCGCTCGGTGATCATCCGGGGATTTTATCGATGAGTTGCGATAAAATCGAGATATAAGGTCGGGCATGCTGTTTATGCCCGACAAATAGACGCGTCAAATGTCGGGCAACGAAAAAGCTGTTACCGACCTACCGTTAATGCCTGAATCACGTTGATTGGTGGTTACTGTAAGCAATCAATCGCTAAAGCTGCAAGGGCGGGTTCGCGCTAGCAACCCGCCATGTCGGGATAATCGAAGCAGGCTCTCGCTCGGGCTTGTCAAGCAGGTATTTTTATGTTTGGTTGTGGTGGATATTGTGCGTTGATTGGCGGTTTGCTCGGCAACTGCTCTCTGCATTGCTCTACCTCCTCCATCCGTGGAGTCGTACCTCCTGCATAACCCACAGGGATGTGGGGAATGCAGATTTTGCATGGAGCAAAATATCTGCCCATGCAGTCGTGACGCGAAACCGCCCTACCCCCTACGAAGCTAATTCCCACTCAAACCCATAATAGCGTCCACAACCATTCCTGTTCCTATCGACAGTAATAAAATATCGGAACCCACTCTGGCATAACGGTAGCCCGGCATCGGTAGCCCCATCTGCGCGAGGATAGCTGACGGCAGATCGTAATAAATCACGTTACGCGGCAGCCGGCGGCCCACCTGCCACTTCTTTGCCTGTCCCGGCGGCATACAGCCGTTGCGCTTTTTGGCGAGGCCCGGCGGACAATGGCCTGATTGAAACTGCTCGGAATAGTAAGTATTGATGATAGTTCGATGCCGGTCGTCGAAATAGCGCTGGCCTATATAGTCGCGCTCGTCTCTTTGATCAAACCGCCGATTATCGCGATCCCGATCCCGGTTATGGCTTTGTTTTTCGTGCCGCTGATGTTTATCGGCTTTACCGTGCTCTTTCCATGATGGCTTATCCGCAAGTGCCGGGACGGCTACTAACGTTCCGGCTATGACAAGGGCTAAGGTGTGGCTTGTTTTGAAAGTAAATCGCTGCATGACTCTATTCTCCATCTGAAAATTAGTATCCGCCGACTGCTTTGTTTGCGATAAATGCGAAAAAAGATCGCTCTAACAAAACGTTGAACCGGGGCGCGGCCGTTTCACTCAGTGTATTTTTCAAGTTTTCGCGGGTCTCGCCATAAGGGGCTTTCGTACATTAGAGATTGTTTCTCTTCATTCTTGAGGTCCTGCATGCTGTTGACGCCCAGCATATACAGGCACCTCGAATTCTATCAGGGCACTACAGCAAAACCTACGCTGAAGTTTCAGTCTTTGCCGTCTGCTCCGGTTTTTTATAACTGTCCACAAAGGCTTGCAGCCCTTTTTGCACCAAGTCGTAAGTTTTATCGATGTTGTCGGCAATATCGCCTTTTAATACGTTAAGACCTTGCAGAATATCCCGAGCTTCTTTAAAACCTTTATCGATTCCACCGCTGATTATCTTTGTGAACGAATCTACAGCTTCCTCGGTACTTAATTCCGGGTGGTTTTCCTGATATTTGCCAAAAAAGGCCGTACTCATCTGGACAATGCGATCCGCAGTGGCTTGCGGCGATACATCGAGGCCGTCGTCATAAGCATGCTGGATGGCATTGGGGCCCAGCTGTCCTTCTAAAGCTTTGTTAACACCTTCAATTGCTGTCTTATATAGCAAAGCCATCGGTTGATCGCCGGCGCTTACGCTGACATCCAAGGATGCTTGCAAGATGCTTTGATTTAATTGCTTTTTGACTATTACTGCGACTGAACTCTGGACATCGTCGGCTTTTTTCGCATGCTCCGATGCGTGCGCATTGGCCGGTACATCGACCTTTTGGGTTGTTTTAGCTACATTGGCTGTGTAGCTTGATGATGATTGTTCTAATTTAATTTCCATTGATGTTCCCCTAATCAAAGTAATCGTTAGAATTACAGGTACTGAGTTTCTTCTGTCAGAAGAAAAATAAACATTTACTTCATGCTTATCGGCTATTAACGCGCAAACTAAAGTTTTCTTCAGGATAAATTAGCCATGTAGGCAAGAATAAATTTGTTCGAGCGGGAGCTTTTCCGGCGCTTCGCTTTACATAAATCCGACGATACCACAGAAAATAATCGCGTTTGCAATATCTAGCGTTTAAGCTAGCTACCCTTATGCTACGGACGCTATCAAGCGTTTTGCGACTATTAAACATTTCAGGAAAATACATGGCATTTTGTAATCCGGTAACGGCAAAGATGGTGGACTTCATACGGGGAATCGACATTGAAGTCGTCGAAACGCCGCTTGACGTAGAAACATTCATTCCCGGCATTTATATCGAGCAAGGGAAGTTATTGGTTGACGAACGGAAATTACTCTACCCCGGCGATTTACTTCACGAAGCCGGACATATCGCGATGATCCCCAGCCATCTAAGACTTTATGCCACCGGTAATGTCGGGCAAGTCGGTGAAATCGGCAATTCTTACGAAATCGAAGCGATTGCCTGGTCTTGGGCCGCAGTCATCGCCTTGGGCATCGATCCGGAAATGCTGTTCCACAATAAAGGCTATAAAGGAGGAGCTCAAGCGCTGCTGTACAATTTCCAGATGGGGGTATATTTCGGTATCACGGGTATTGAAGAGGCCGGAATAGCGTATTCAATCCACAAGGCCGGAGAGTTAGGTGTCGAACCTTTTCCCATTGTGCAAAAATGGCTTCGTGATTGATTAAATTCGGTTTTTGCATTTTCCTCTAACCAATTAGGATGCGGTCCACGCCTTATAAGACTTGCCAGCGACGACAGCCCGACATCAGCGGAATACCTGGAGTTAGGTATTCCGGTATTTATGATCATTAAACTTTAGTCCGTTCATTGACCACCACTACAGCCTCGTGTTTTTGAATTTTTTCTTTGCCATATAGATCGATGACTTCAACTGTAATGTTGTCATCCGGCGCCGAAGCTAAAAAATCCTCAACTGTTTCCAGAATGTCATGATCGATAAATTGGGCTTTGCTCGCATCAATGGTCACTGTGCTGTTTTCCTGAATACTGAGGATGAATTTTCTGAGCAGTGCTTTATTAAGAAAAGAAACGTCTTTGTTAAATGACAGCACATAATGCGAACTATCCCGAATTAACGTAATCGCCGCATGATAATTAGCCTTGATTACAAAGAACAAACCGAAACCTAAGCCGATAGCCATGCCCTTTAATAAGTCGGTAAACAGGATCGCAAGCACGGTAATCGCAAACGGCAGCAATTGGCTCATGCCTTTATCGTAATATTCTACGAACAAACTGGGTTTCGCCAATTTATAACCGGTGTGCAGCAGAATGGCCGATAAACAAGCCAGCGGGATGTAGTTTAAATAGTACGTAAAAAACATCACGCTCAGCAGTAGACACAAACCATGAATAAAACAGGACAGGCTGGTTTGCCCGCCGGCGTTGATATTGGCGGAGCTTCGCACAATGACGGCGGTGATCGGCAGACCGCCCAATAATCCGCTGATAATATTGCCTATTCCCTGCGCTTTTAATTCGCGGTTGGTCGGGGCGAGCCGTTTCAACGGATCGAGTTTATCGACTGCCTCAAGGCTTAACAGCGTTTCCAGGCTGGCAATGATCGCCAGCGTCGCAGCTACAATATAGACCTGCGGATTAGTCAAATAGCTAAAATCGGGGAAAATGAAGTTGTTGAAAAAATCCGCGGTTTGTTCGGAAACCGGTAATTTGACCAGATGTTTTTCGCTGACGGCCCAAGCGGGCGCGAACTGTATGGTGAACAAGTTGTAACTGACACCCCATGCCACCGCCACCAACGGACCGGGAATCAGTTTTAAGAATCGTTGTTTTTTAAGCCAGGGCATTTCCCAGATTATCAATAGCAACAACGCGACCGCGCTAATAATAACAGCGCCCGGAGTAATGCCGCTGAAAGCGTCGAACAGTTCAGCAAAGCTCGATCCGGCCGTTTCCCTCATATAGCTTTCATCGCCTTCATAGCTGGTATCGTAGCCGGTCGCGTGAGGAATTTGCTTGATAATCAAAATCAAGCCGATAGCCGCCAACATGCCTTTAATGACGGCGGAAGGGAAAAAAGCGCCGATGATTCCGGCTCTCAGGTAGCCCAATGCGAGTTGTATAATACCCGCCAGAACACAGGCGGTCAGCAAGCCCTGAAAACTCCCGAGGCGTTCAATCGCGTTAAATACAATCACGGTAAGACCGGCAGCGGGGCCTGAAACGCTAAGTTGTGAACCGCTTAGCCAGGAAACGATCAGTCCGCCGACCAAGCCGGCAATCAGCCCGGAAAACAACGGCGCGCCGGAGGCCAACGCAATACCCAGGCATAAAGGCAGAGCGACCAGAAACACCACGATTCCGGCGGGAAAATCATCTTTTAGATGGCGGAAATAATATTGAGCGTGTTTGTGTATCATATTAATAATCCTTTAGTCACGTTAGAAGCATTTTCCAGCACAAGCGTCCCGTTCATATTAACGCAATCGGACAGCATCGGCCTATAGCAACATCATAAATGCTTATTTTGCCTGCTGTAATATCAGGACTCCTTCAATAATCCCAATCGCACCCGTTTCAATGATTGCTTTTAAGATATGGCTACGTTCCATAATGACATTTTCCTTCCCGCTCAGGTACATTGGCAGCCGTTACCACCGTTACCAGGATCAGTCCCAAGGTATCGACAAGGATATGTCGCTTGCGTCCTTGGATAGACTTGGCGGCATCATAACCTTTGATGCCCGCTAAAGCCGTTGTTTTAACGCTTTGACTATCGATGCTTCCCGCTGTAGGGTGCTTATGTCGCCCCGCTTTTCGCCGGACATCCGCCCGTAGCGTATCATGAATCCTCTTCCAGGTGCCGTCTTGGGTCCAACGCCGAAAATACCCGTAGACCGTTTGATGCGGGGGAAAGTGATCCATGGGTAACAAGCGCCAAGCGCAGCCACTCCGGGCGATATAGAAAATAGCGTTGATCACCCTGCGAAGACTCACCTGTCTCGGTCGGCCACCGGGCAAGGCGGCCGGCAACAGTTCACGGATCACACTCCATTGACGGGCGTTTATATCGGTTGGGTAGCGTTTAGGGCGTTTTCGTTTGGACATGGCAAAAAAATTTGCCACTTTCCACGTTTTCTCAGGTTCTGGCTACTTTTAAAACACGCACTAAGTTGGTAGCTAGCCTTTCTACCCGCTAAACAGGTATTACGAATCATCAACCTGATCGGCCAGCGCGATCAGTTGTTTGACCAGCTCCGACATTTGCTGCCGGTTTTCCGCGCATCCCAGCATCATCAGCATCGCTGCGCTGATTGGTGCGGTACTTAGCGCCGCTTATATGCTGTCGTTTACCCGCCGTCCCCATCACTCAAACTAGCGTCAAGCAGGTGCAGGATTTGCAGCCACGCGAACTGGCGCTGTTATGCGTATCGGCGTTGCTAATATTGGTTTTTGGATTTTTCTCGAATAGCGTGTTGAAAACAAACAAAGCAACGGCAGAGGCTTGGTTGCCCCGGATAATGGATCAGCCGGTATTGGTCAATAAGTTTGGGCGGGATTAAAAGATATATAACAACGGATGCATCATAAAGCACTGAAAAAATATCCAAGAAGAACCGCCTGCAACGCTCCGCCTTATACGCAACACATGATACTAGTGGTTGCTGAATTCCCAAGCAAGGTCTTTCTCCTTGCAAAAAATGACAAGCTTCGTTTGCCCGCACGGAGGTCTGCCACCTGTTGATTGGCTCCTACTGCCTATGTGAGGTTTCGGGGCGAGAAACCGACAATCCGGGGCCCATAACTAGAAAACGGCAACCTAACAAAAACGTTTGCCTTAACCTGCCAATGGTGTGATACTTTGAGCAAGGTTGTTGAATTTCCTATACATTAAAGACAACCATTCGTCATGGTCTATGGGTCGCCGAGATCATGGTGATCTGACCGAGCTGTTCATCGATTAATGATCATCAGGCAGTTTCAACTGTTTTAAGAAAATAGCCGACAACTGCCCTGTAAAAATCACCACTACACAAGTGAAGGATCGCAGTGAAGATAAAAGTCATCGCCATCGTTGTTGTAGCGCTTATGGCTTCGCTATACAGCTACCTGAATTACCAGAAACAGATTTCCCAAATCATTGTGTTGCAACCCTCAGCAGCGGACCAAGATGAAACAACGGATAGCCCGCCGCCAGCACCCACACCACCCGCACAAAAAACCGCACAGCACCTTAGTCTTGAACAGCAATTGCAACAACAGTTTCAGCAGGCAACATCATCGGGTAGTGACAATCCGTTAGACGAAGACTTGGTCACCGAAATTTCCGACACCGAAAACCGCACACCTTATCCGTCCGACTTCAATCGGCCGCTCGATCAGCGCGGTGAATTGCTGGCCGAGCTAAATGGACCGTTTGATATTGCGCGGCATTGGGATGCCAATAGCGGTGAAATGAAAACCGTACTGGCATTAACCGATATTAGACTGCACGCAGCCGTACCTATGAAAAACGGCTATTTATTTCGCGTCGAAGATTATAAGACCGAGGAAAAACACAATCCCGACAGCATGGTATTCATAAGCTCACAGGGGGCTACAGCTTTCGTCAATTTGAAAGTACAGCGTGGTGAGCAGCCGGCCATGTTATCGCTGAGCGATCAATCAGCGCTGCTGGTTGGCGGACGCGAACTTAGCGCTGGCAATAATGCGCGCATTAACGCGGTTGAACTCATACGCTTAGACAATGGCAGTTTGTCGGTAGAACAATTGCCGGATATGCCGGGGCCGCCGCGTTGGGGCTATGCCCTGGTGGCATTAGCAAATGGCGGCGCCATGGCACTGGGCGGCAATACTTCGGAATATGTGGGCTGCAAAGCGCCGGACTGCAAAAACGAAACCTATGTACTGGATACAACCGCAAAAACATGGAGCGACGGCCCCAAACTGATTGAGCCGCGCGCAGAAGCCAGCGCATCATTGCTGCCCGACGGCAGTGTTTTGGTAGCCGGTGGCTGGAGCGCCGATAGCGTTGGCAACGCGCGGCGCTCTCGCAGCAGCGAACGGCTAATGCCGGGCGCTAAACAGTTTGAACCCTCCGCCCCATTAGCCGTACCCGTCGCCAACCAAAGAGCCATTGCACTGAATGCAAACAGCAAAGATCCGTTGGTGCTAATAGACAGGAACAGCGGCTCGGTGCAGGCTTACGATCTTGCCCGTAATGAGTGGAGAATGGCCGGCGAATTTGCACCTAGCTCTGAACCTAGCCCGAGCACGATTCTCGGCCCGTTTTTTGACCATCAAAACGCCTATTTGTGGGCCGGCGCCTACTTGATGAGGGAATGGCAGCGTGTGCCGCTACGCCTTGCTTCATCCGATACGCTCGGCAGTGTTTCGCGATTAGATCTAAAATCCGGCCTAGTTTTGCATCGCGCGGGTATTGGTTTTTTAGCGCCTGATCCTGACGAAAATGGCCTACTGGTAGGTGGTTCGGTATTTCCAGATTGGGTACCCACGGCTACGGTTGACAGCGTGTCGTTTGATGGTCAGGTTCAGTCATTGGCACCGCTCAATCATGCACGTAGCGGCGCCAAGGTTTTTCGCTTGCCCGATGGCTCCATCGTGGTCGCGGGGGGGAGCGGCGAAATGCTGCAATTGGGCCGTCCCGATACGCGGCCCGTCCCACTGGAATGGCTGGCCAAGCCGGACACGCAAAGTCGTTGGCAATCATTGAATGTCTACCATCCAAACGGCACCTACTACACGCAATTAACCAATGGCGATCTTGTTGCCGTACTGCCGAACGGTAGCATTGAACAACTGTTATTCGATGTCAATACACAACCAGTGCCGGTCGTGACCAGCAGTGTATTCGCGATACCGGCGACGCTGCGGCGAAGCGAACAAAGTGGTGAGCCGCTCATTGTGCGTGGCCTGGCGGATGGTCGACTGATTGTTGCAGGAGGCTATGTGCAAACGCGCCGCATCGCCGTGTTGCGCAACGACCCCGCTGAAACCAGTACAAATGGTACTGATAGCCGTAGCAGCGGCGACGAATTTGTCGGCACAGGCGGCCTTGAGCAGGCAAGAACCTATGACATTTATGACCCAAAAACGCAGGTCTGGAAGACATCGGCAGCAGCGCAAAGCGCTGGCGGTGCAACGGCCATTTTGAGCGATGGCCGGGTCGTTAAAATCAGTGTTCGAGCAACGCCGGGCAAAAACAAAGCCGCGCAAATCTCCGTCAACGCGCAGATCAATAAGGTTATTGAGATAAGCAGCGCTGACGGCACAACATGGTCAGAATTATCTGCTAAAGAACCGCCACAAATTAATCTGGATCACGGCGATCTTTTCGTCATCGAAGATGAAATCTTCCTCAGCGGTACTGCTGCGCCAAACAGCGCCAAAACACCGGATAAACTTGTACAGTGGTTTGATAGGGCAACTGGCCTCTGGTCAACCGTATGGCACGCCTCTGGCCGCAGTATTGGAGGTCGGACGCGTGTGATTATAGTGACGCTTAGCAATAAAAAAACGCTATCGATGGCGGTGAAGGAAAATTAAATGTCAGACTATGCACATAACAAAATGTCGTGGACTATGGTTTGGTTCATGAGCTTAATGCTCTCACTCTGTGCGTTAACAGCATATGGCGCAGAAAGCACGGATACAGAAAGTGATGTCGCAGAAGAAAGTGTTTTGCAAAATAAAGCACCCAGTGTGGATGTGACGTTTGTATACGGTAATGATGTTTGGCAACCCGGTTGGGCCTTAAAAGACAGCAACAATTGGTTTGCTTTGGCCTGTAGCAAGCGCGGCTGCAAGCTGCAGTCGGCAACGCTCAAAGTGACTGCAGCCTCTGGGCTAGTTCGCCACGATAACTACGCTACATCGGGACAAAAATTATCGTTCAAATTGCGTGGCAAATCAGAAGCAAAACCGTCGCTATGGTTTAAGGGCGATACCAAACTGCCGTGGTTAAAAGCAGGCCGCGTACCGACCTATTACAGCGCGGAATATTCCCTACCCAAGCAAAATAATATCGACACATTCGAAATCAATATCAAGAATGCAATCGGCGATCAGGAAAACCTGGTGCCTGTCTTAATTGCACCGACTGACCGACCGACGTCAGCCATACGCGATGAGCGTCAAGATGCGTATTTGCAATTGCGTGCACGCGGTAAGCGGCAACTGATTGATGAGCCGATAGCCGCTTGTTCGCAACAACTGAGCCGCGAATATTTGCAATGGGCCGGCGACTTGGATGGCGACGCTAAAACCGATTACGTATTGAACTTTCTTGACCGCGCAACAACAGGGTCGATCAAACTGTATTTGTCCAGCCGGGCACCAAGCGATGCTTTGATTGGTCTTGCCGGTGAGGGCTTGACCGCTCCATTAAATAGCGAGTGTTACCGATGAAAAACAGGGCAATCATGACCTTATCTACCGTCCCGCTACATTTACGGCGAAATCTGTACTCTGTTTTTTTACTTACTGCTGCGGTATTCATAAGTTCCTGTTGGTCAGCCTACGCCTCTCCCTCGGTAAATTCACCCGGTGAAGTACACCCTTTTGTTCCTTCTCGCAACGGGCACAGCAACACCATCATGAACGATGGCCGTGTGCTCATGGTCGGAGGCAAGCAGTCGTATGGACCGCCGCTACAAAACGTGGAAATTTTTGATCCTGTCGCGCAACGCTTTTTCCGCGCACCATCAACGACATTTGCGCATATTGATCATTTCGCCTTTAACCTTGACGATGACCGTGTGGTTATTGTCGGCGGCTCGGTCAATACCAGTTCCGGCAGAAGAAATACCATTGTCCTTGCGCCGGAAATATGGGATCCGGTTTCCGCAACGTGGACGCCAATCAAAGATATTCACTTCGAAGCCGACGATAACGTAGCCGCTGGCAAACTTGATGATGGCATGCTGCTTTTTGTGGCCAGTAATGAGACGTCTATACGCCAAAGCACGCGCGCTGACAGCAAACAATTTCGTGCTTGGCTTTGGGATTCAAAACACGATACCGTTAGCCACTTAACGCTCGGGGCAACACCGCGTACCAACGCCGCTGTTGCCGTGCTGCGCGATGGACGAGTGTTAATCACCGGTGGTCGGCCATTAATTTTTGTACCTGAATACCGTTGCGAAGAAATTCCCGCCAAGCAAGCGCGAGCACAAGGCGTTACCGACGGCAATTGGTGCGCCAGCCACGGCAGATGGGATGACGCCCCGCATCCTAATACCGAGTTGTGGGATAGCCATAGCGGCAAAATTAGTGTGTTCGCTACAGCACCGCTGATCACTTGGATCAATTCATATTTGCAGCCACTGCAAAACGGTGATGTGCTCCTTGTCGATCAATATTCACCGCATTACACTGAGTCGGCCGCCGCTATTTGGTCAATGGCAGACAGCGCATGGCGTAAAATTGCCAATGTGCCGCGCGGGGAACTGTTAGCGCCTAATCAACCATTGCTGGAACAAGACGATGGCACTCTGCTCGGGCGCTCATATCGTTATTCACTCGCCCAAAACAATTGGTTGCCTGCTGCCGCACCCGTTTCCTCTGATACGGCGATACTGCAACTGTCTGCCGATAAATCGATTGCGTTATCGACCTCTGAACCCTACTTGCGCGTGCTCGATCAAGCGCAACAATGGCAAGCCAGTATTAATAGTTATTGGCGCACGCAAAACAATGCGACACTGGGTCTGCGCGATGGTCGATTGCTGGTCGTTGGCATTGTGTCAGATGCCGGTTCGCAACGAGCCGTGATCCAATTGTGGGATCCAAAAACGGATATCTGGACGCTGCAAAAAATTGACGGCCCCAATGAAGCGCTGAAAGACACACAATTAGTTCAATTAGCAACTGGCGACGTGTTACGCGTCGGTCTCGCCGAGGACGGCATATTGAAGTGTCTGCGCTGGCCGCTCAACAGCAATGCCTGGATCAGCTGCGGGCATTTTCAATTAACAGCCGAGGCACGTAGAAGCGACAAGCCGGCGCGTTACAACTTTGCATTGGGCACGCTTGACGATGGTCGTGTCTTGTTAGTGGAAAATCTGGATCACGCGCAGCTTCTCAACGAACAGAGCAATGACTGGTCGCCGGTTACGCTGAATGCGAGCGAACAAGCACTGATACAAGGTGCGCCGATACGTCTACCTGATCCGCTTTATCGTTTTCGCGATGAATCGGCCGATACCTGGATCGATGCCAGCAGTATAGCCATGCGTTACAAGCAGTCCGAGCCGGAAAACTATCGTGCCGATATGCTTTGGGATCCACGCCAACATCAATGGCTTTACATTTTTACCGATTTTCGTATGGGGCATAACGCCGCCTTGTTGCCCGATGGTTGCGCCATTGCTTTATATGGCGATCATTTTCGCTTGTTTGATCCGTCGACCGGAAAAGTTACCGATTTACCGAAGCCCTTGGTTAACATAAGTTCTCCCAGCATGACCGTTCTGACCGATGGCACGGTCGCCGTTGCCGGTTCGTCCTATAGTATTGACGACCGCAAATCCGGTTTTTTCTCCGGGCGTGCAAGCTGCAAAGGTTTTGCATCAGAGGCTGGTGAAAACACCTCCGCCACCGTTATTGACAATACCTTTGCGCAACCGCAAACCGTCGCTGCTCCGGCAGCGCAAAGCAAGAGCAAATGGCTGAGCGGCTTTGGGCATTGGCTGCTGGGTTATCGCTGGGCATTCGTTGCTGGCATCGTTCCACTGCTGCTTTATTTATTGCTGAAAAAATTCATACGGCGCGCTGCCGCGTATGACCAAGCCATCAACATTTCGCCTAACGCTAGTTTTGTTTTGCGTCTAATTATTTACGGCGCTCTGGGCCTTATGATAGGCCCCATGCTATGGTCCAGGATTTTTTATCTGGCAGCTTCCGGTAGCGGCGACGCCAATACTTCTCAACTGCCGTGGTTTCAAACGGTTGATCAGCATGCGTCATTGCCAAAAGATTTGAGCATACCGTGCCGCTATGTCGGTTTTTGGGCCGCGCACAACACCAGCCCAGAATCGACATTGAAGTTTCGTTATTCCATGTATGACGATGGACATTTGGAAGTCAACGCTATTCACGACGGCATGGCGCGAGAACTGGTGCTAAGCGGCAATTGGGCCGGGCACGGCAGAGAAATTGTATGGCTCAAAGACGACAGCGATGCCGAATTGCAAACCAATCATATTGTTGACGAAAATTCATCGAAATTTACGCTGCAACAAGCAGACGGCCAGTATGTTGAGTTTTGGTTGCATGCCAATCCAGAGCGTATTCATTGTACGCCGGACAGTCCGCATTAGAATTTCAATGAAGATGAAAAAGACTACGTTGATTCAACACAGCGTTTTGCGTAGCTCATTTGCCTTGCTGATGATGTGCGCAATAGCGCAGGCTGCGCCTGTTGTTTCGGTGCCATTCCACGCCGGTACAGGCATACACAGCGAAGATCAAACCGAAGCTATAGTGCTGGGCGATATTGATGCTGATGGCGATATCGATGTGATCAAAGCCAATGGTTCTGGCGGAGTTATCCGTCAATTGAATGACGGGCATGGCGGTTTCACGACCGGCGATCGCGTTGGCAGCGAGTTCAATCAAGCCTTGAGTGTTGCGCTCGGTGATATCGATGCCGACGGCGATTTGGATTTGCTGGTCGGCAGGGTCAGTCAACCCATACGGCTTTACCTGAACGACGGTCACGGCGGTTTTGGCGCGCAAGGCATTGAGTTCAGTGCCGAACAGATTTATGCCAGAAGCCTGGCGCTCGTCGATGTCGACGCGGATGGCGATCTCGATTTGGCTGCCGGCGGCCAAAATGTCGCCATTAAATTATTCCGCAATGACGGCAACGGACGTTTCGGCGCCGCCAGCCAGGACATCGGCAATGAAACCGCCATCACCATGGCGATGGCAGTTGCAGATGTGGACGGCGATGGCGATGTGGATTTGATCGCCGTTAACAGCGGTGAGCCGGTGCGGCGTTATTTGAATGATGGACACGGTAACTTCAGTGCCAAGGGCGATGAGATAGCGCCCCACGGGTATCGGCATAGCGGGCTGCTTGGTGATGTCGATGGCGACGGTGATGTGGATCTGCTCACTGCCGGTACCGGTGAGAATGAGTTATTCATCAACGATGGTCACGGCGTGTTTACCGTCAAGGCGTCGGGTGTGGCCAATCAAGCTGATGGTACTCACAGTTTGGCGCTCGGCGATGTCGACGGTGACGGTGATTTGGATCTGTTGGCCGGTAACTACCGTGCGGCCAATGAACTTTATCTGAACGATGGCAAAGGTAATTTCTATCTCAATAGTGCCAGTGTTTTGGGGGCTGCCGGTGAATGGAACTGTTGCGTGGCGCTGGCCGATTTGGACGGCGATCATGACCTGGATGTCATCAGTGTCAGTGCGGCCGGACAGGATGGTAAAACCTATCTGAACGACAGCGGCAAAGCGCCGCAGGCTATGCTGAAAAATTTACTCACCGTTGCGCCTAAACACCCTGAGGCTAATAGCGCTGTTGTTGCTAAATCTGTCACGGAGCCCGTGTTTTCTGCCGGCATGTTGTTGACTGGCGACGGCCATGCCGAACGCATGGCGGTTGCCGACATCGACAACGATGGCGATACCGATGTGGTCGTCAGTCGAAAAACCGATGTGCACTCTTTTTTAACGTTTTATCGTAACGATGGCCGCGGCGAATTGGCAAAAACCAGCGAGATTACTTCGTCTGCGGCCGACGCGGCCTCCAGCTTGCTGTTCGCTGATGTCGATGGCGACAGTAAGGTCGACTTACTGGTTGGCCATTACCGGCAATTTAACACCTTGCATCACAATAATGGCGATGGCAGCTTCGCTGCCGCCGGCGTTAAAATTGGCCTGAATGCCGGCTGGACTAATGACATGGTCGCCAGTGATATTGATGGCGATGGCGATTTGGATTTAATTGCCGCAAATCGCGGTAAATCCAAACGTTATCTCAATGATGGCACAGGACATTTCGGTTCCGGCCGCGCCATCAATCGCGAAGCCAAGGCCAGCCATAGTGTCATCGCTGCCGACATTGACGGCGATAACGATGCCGATTTAATCCTCGGCAATGACAGCGACGGCATTGCGTTGCATGAAAACAAAGGTGATGGCACCTTCAAGGCCGACGCCGACATGATGTTTAAAAACTCGGCATCTAATTGGCAATTGTCGGCAGCCGATTTGGATGGTGACGGTGATATTGATCTGTTCGCAGGCGGCACCTCAATGCTGACTCTGCTTAACGACGGACAAGGGCATTTCGTTGCCGGACATGAACTCAATGGCGCACGCAATTACGCATTGGCTGATATTGATATGGATGGTGATGTCGACCTCATCACCGGTGATTATTCGCTACCGATAAAGCTACAGCTCAATGACGGGCACGCCGGTTGGTTGCCGGTCAGCAACCCCATTGATAGCACCAATGCCAGTGCATTTGTCCTGGCCGATATGGATGGTGACGGAGACCGCGATTTGCTCGTGCTGCCTACAGAAAAAACCGGCCTCATGGTCTACGCCAACAGCACGCATAGCGGTCCTATCGATGAACGAATTACGCGCAAATTTTCAGAAGAAAAACGCGCTGCAACACCGGTAGCTACTGGTGTTATTCTTGCAGCACCTGACACGGTGTGGGGACAATGGTGGTCGGCTTTCGGTAAATTTAACGAGCGGTATAATATCTCCGGCATGGGCTTAGCGTTGTTACTGCCGCTGCTGTTGTATTTTTTGTTGCGGCGTAAAAATAATTGAGTAGCCGATAGCCCGACAACATAAGCTGGCAAATTGTAGCTGATGAAAGTTCAATACGGAGAAGATATGACGAATCCCTCCAACCTCGATGCAGGGTTGCACATCGTGAGATGTGTAGCGAAGCGTTGACGGGGAAACTGCGCTTAGCTTGATGCGTATGGGTATATACCCCGTCGTGCCTTGAGTCTATCGAGCTACAAATCTCTACGAATCGTCAACTTGGTCGGCCAGCGCCGCCAGTTTCTTGACCAACTCCGATAATTGCTGCTGATTCTCCGCCCGTATCGTCGCATGAGCCACTTTCCGCCCTTTACGCGGAGCTTTGTCGTAAAGATGCAAATGCGCGTGGGGAATTGCCAATAGCTTTTCAGTCTTAGGCAGTCCGCCGATGAAATTAACCATGGCCGCATTGCCTACCGGCGCCGTGGAACCTAACGGCAGATCCAGAATCGCCCGCAAGTGATTTTCAAACTGACTGGTTTCCGCGCCTTCAATCGTCCAATGGCCGGAGTTATGTACCCGTGGCGCAAACTCGTTGGCAACCAGTTTTCCGTCTACTTCAAATAATTCCAAAGCCAATACGCCGACATAATCCAAAGCTTCCAACAAACGGGACACGTAAGATTCAGCCTGTTTTTGCATGGGGTCATCCGCACGGCATTCGGAAACGCGCAATATGCCGCCGCGATGCAGGTTCTCCGATAACGGGTAGAAAACAATCTCCCCTGAAACGCTACGCACGGCAATGATGGACACTTCGCGGCTAAATGGTACGAAAGCTTCTACGACAGCCGGCGCGCCTTGCAGTTGTTCCCAAGCCGCTTTTAAATCGTCCTCCGATTTGAGCACGGATTGGCCTTTGCCGTCGTAGCCTTGGGTGCGGCTTTTTAAAATGGCGGGATAGCCTAAGGTCGGCATAGCCTGTTCCAGGCTTTCAAGACTGTCGATAGCCGCATAAGCCGGCGTAGGGATGTCGATGTCATGGAAAAAGCTTTTTTCGATCAACCGATCCTGGGCAACGGCCAGGGCTTTTGGCGAGGGATGTACTTGGGTGTGGGAAGCCAGAAATTCCGCGACTTCAGCCGGGACGTTCTCGAATTCGTAAGTGACTATATCGGCTCGCTCCGCCAACTGCGCCAGCAATTTTGGATCGTTATAGTCGCCAATCAAGGGTTCGCCCAGCCTGTTGGAACAGGCATCGGCGGAGGGGTCGAGAAAAGTAAACTCCAAACCTAGAGGTATGCCTGCCAATGCGATCATTCTGGCAAGTTGGCCTGCACCCAATACACCTACTCTCATAGTTCATCCCCTGGTCTTGGATCGGAATGCGCTAGCACCGATTCGGTTTGTTCTTGTCTAAAATTGTTTAATGCGCCCTTATACTGGACATGTTTGTTACTGATAATGGCCGCTGCCAACAAGGCCGCGTTGATTGCGCCCGCTTTGCCTATCGCCAAGGTACCGACCGGGATACCAGCGGGCATTTGTACGATCGACAATAAAGAATCCATGCCGTTCAGGGCTTTGGACTGCACCGGTACGCCCAACACAGGCACGGCGGTTTTTGCTGCGGTCATGCCGGGTAAATGCGCGGCACCGCCTGCTCCAGCGATAATCACTTCCAGGCCTTTGGTTTCGGCTGCTTCGGCATAATCGAACAGTTTATCCGGGGTGCGATGCGCCGAAACGACTTCAACTTCATGCGGAATGCCGAGCCGTTCCAATGTTTCCGCTGCAAAGCGCATGGTTTCCCAGTCGGACGTCGAGCCCATGATGATGCCAACCAATGCGGTCATGTGTTACTCCTAATTAAACAGGTAATCATAAATTTCTAGTCGCTCGTAGGTTCTGTTCAAAAGCCGGACGACAAAACGGCGTAGTATCTCAATAAAGCCGATAATTTCTAGCTCTCGTCATTCTCGGCATTATCAAGCCCCGCCTCTTCGGTGATGCTTTTAGGCAAGGTCTTTTTGATTTTAACGCCCAGGTCTACGAAGCTGCTGGCTTGGCGGATCAGGTTGCCGTTGCCTTGGGTCAATTTATTCATCACGCCGTCGTAAGTGCTGTTGACAGTGCTTAACTGCTTGCCCAGTTTGTCCAGATCGTCGACAAAGCCCCGGATTTTGTCGTAAACCAGCCCGGCTTTATCGGCGATAGCACGGGCATTTTCGTTTTGGCGTTCATAACGCCAGATGTTTTCGATAGTCCGCAAGGTGGCTAATAAAGTGGTCGGCGTGACCACGATGATTTTATGCTCGAAAGCGTCGTTAAATAAACGTTCATCGGCTTGGAAAGCGGCGATAAAGGCGGCTTCAATCGGCATGAATAACAGCACAAAATCCAGCGATCTTAAACCTTTTAAGTCCGAATAACTCTTGTTGCTGAGCCCCTTGATATGCTCCCGCACCGCGTTGGTATGCTGTTTTAACGACAGCACCCGCTCTTGGTCGTCTTCGCTTGAGCAATAACGCTCGTAAGCCAGCAGGGACACTTTGGAATCGATCACCACATCCTTGTTTTCAGGCAGCCGGACGATCACATCTGGCTTGAACAGACGGTTATCTTCGTCCCTGAACGCGCCTTGCGTTTCGTATTCGATGCCTTTACGCAGCCCCGATTTTTCCAGCACTTTTTCCAGGATCATTTCGCCCCAGTTGCCTTGGGCTTTTTTATCGCCTTTTAGGGCGCGGGTCAGGTTCAGGGCTTCCTGGTTCATTTGTGCGGTGTCGCGGCGTAACGAGACAATTTCCTCGCGTAAGGAAATACGGTCTTTGTTTTCGTTGTCGTAAACCGTTTCTATGCGCTGCTTGAACTCGCCCAGTTGCTCGCGTAACGGCGTGACGATATGATCCAGGCTGGTTTTATGATGTTCGGTGAATTGTTTGCTGCGGTCGTCGAAAATCTTGCCGGCGAGGTTTTCAAACTGGGTGTTCAGGCGCAATTCCGCATCCAGCAATAATTTTAATTTTTCCGCGGTGTTTTTCGCCTGTTCATCCATGCGGGTTTGCAACTCGGCATTGTGGGTTTTGGTCTCGATAAAGAGTTGCTGCAATTGCTTGAATTCGGCTTCGCGGTCTTGAAATTGCTTGAGTTTTTCTTCTAAAACAGCCTGGTCGGTTGAAAGTTGGCGAATCAGGTTTTTATCTTTGCCGCTCAGCAGGCGCATTGCCAATGCGCCAACCAGAAAACCGGTAAAAGCCCAAATCAAAGGAGGTATATTATTGATAAAGCTCATATTGACTAATTAGTAAACGGGGGCGATCGATTTTCCAATTCTATCAATATGCGCTACAAACAGGGGGTTCTCAAGCGATTCATAATGCACGACATCGAAAAAATACGGCAACGGCAATTCTTCATTGAGTAAAAAATTCAAGCGTTGAATCGTTTTGCCGGTGACAGCGGAGCCTTTTAGCGCCAAGTCGACATCGGATGCTTTTCGGTATGTACCTTTGGCGCGGGAACCGAAAATAACCGCGTTTTCAATTTCAGGGAATTGTTGAATCGCGGTTGTGATAAGTTTTATATCGCCCCGGGTCAGTCCTGTATTCATCACTCCAGCTCGGTACTCATACGGCGATGTAATTGCTGTAAAGCCGGAAAATAATCGGACTTGATTTTGGCGACCACTTCGATGGCCCTGATTTCTTCATAAGTATGAGTGATCAGGTTTTTATCGCTCAACGCATCCAGCCACAGCTGGCCGTCAGTCAGGACATTGGCTTGAAAGGCCAGCTTTATCGCGTCTCTGGGTGAATCAACCGTGTAGCCTTGATACTCCAGATAATCTTTCATGCATTTCCAGGCCAGCTTAAAAGCCATTTTATAAAACTGGATGATGCCGCCGCGCTCAACTTCAGTTGGCGTTGCAATGGATAGCCCGCGTTCCAGCAATAAAAAGGCTTTTTCGTAATTATGAAAACGTTGTTGCCAGCGAATGTCGTCAGTCATGGTTATTAATCTAAAAATTACAAACTTTTGAATACGGCTTCCGCAATATCCAGTGTTCTTTCCAAATCTTCATCGCTATGCGCAGCCGAAACAAAGCCGGCCTCGAATGCAGAGGGTGCCAGATAAACGCCCTGCTCCAGCATCGCATGGAAAAAGCGTTTGAACAGGTTTTGGTCGCATTGCATGACTTGGGCAAAGCGGCTGATTTGCGGTTCGGCACTAAAAAACAGCCCGAACATGCCGCCGACGCTGTTGGTCGTCAATGCGATACCGGCTTGACCGGCGCGTTGTTTCAAGCCCGAAACCAATTTTTCGGTTTTCTCGGACAATGCTTGATAAAAACCGGGTTGGGCAATCAATTCCAGCGTTTTCAAACCGGCAGCCATTGCAACCGGATTGCCGGACAGCGTACCGGCCTGGTACACGGGGCCTAACGGCGCAAGATGTTCCATAATCTTACGAGATCCACCAAACGCGCCAACCGGCATGCCGCCGCCGATGACTTTGCCCAAGGTCGTCAAATCGGGTTTGATGTTGTAGTAACCTTGCGCCCCGGTTAAACCAACGCGGAAACCGGTCATTACTTCATCGAAGATCAGCACGCTATTATATTGATCGCAAACTTGGCGTAAGCACTCCAGGAAGCCGGGCTCAGGCGGGATGCAGTTCATGTTGCCGGCGACCGGCTCGACGATAATACAGGCGATTTGTTCGCCCAGTTCGGCAAATAGCGCTTTGACCGAGTCGCTGTCGTTGTAGGTCAGGGTGATCGTGTTTTCGGCAACAGAAGCCGGTACGCCGGGAGAACTGGGCACGCCGAACGTCAACGCACCGGAACCGGCCTTGACCAATAAGGCGTCGGAATGGCCATGATAGCAGCCTTCGAATTTAACGATTTTATCGCGTCCGGTGTAGCCTCGGGCCAAGCGAATGGCACTCATCGTCGCTTCGGTGCCGGAACTGACCATTCTGACCATATCGATGGACGGTATCAGTTCGCAGACTTTTTTGGCCATCAACGTTTCAATTTCGGTCGGCGCGCCGAAACTCAAGCCTTTTTCGGCAGCTTGCTTGACCGCGGCTATCACGTCCGGGTGGGCATGTCCCAAGATCATAGGTCCCCAAGAGCCGACATAATCGATATACCGGTTACCTAAACTGTCGTAAATATAAGCGCCTTGGGCATGGTCGATAAAAACCGGCGTGCCGCCCACACCGCTAAAAGATCGTACCGGCGAATTCACGCCGCCTGGAATTACAAGTTTTGCATCGGAAAATAACGCGCTCGCTTCTGTCATGATTTTTTATTGCCAAGGATGGTATGCCGCAAGCCTAACAGGCGTAGGCAGGGAGTAGGTTAAATTTAAGGCGTAAAGGATAGGATAAGTTTGCCTCGATTGAAAGTTTATCGTTAATGCTTATGAAAAAATAAAGCTTTTAAAGCTAAGCTTCAGCACGGAAAGCCCGTTTATTTTCAATGATTGTTGAAATAGTGTTTGTACTGTCTATAAAGCGCTTTTGGCCTAGTTATTTCGATTTAATAATGAATAGAAGATAGGGACTTCATCGCTTCCTGAAAAAAATGGCGATACCTTAATAATAAGACTATTATTCTGTGTTTCATATAATAATAGACGAGTAACGTCAGAAGAGATTTATGTCAACAACATTGTCGCCGACGCAACATTCGAAACGTGATTTCCTCTATTCGTTAGGCATTATTATTACGGTTATTAGCGTTTCCGAAGCGCTGGTGATGTTACTGCTTTATGCGGCCCATCAATGGGGAATCGCCTTATCGCCTGTGCAAGATATTGCTCTGGACGTTTTTTTGCTGGCGATGTTGAGTACTCCGCTACTGTGGTTATTAGTAATACGTCCTCTGGTCTTACAGATTGTCCGGGAAAGAAGGTCATCCAATAGAGAACTGTTGAAGGCCCTGGAGAATCATGTTTTAGTCAGTATCGCCGATGTGCAGGGGCGTATTGTCTATGCTAACGATATGTTCTGCAAAGTTTCCGGCTATGAACAGAGTGAACTCCTTGGACAGGATCACCGCATTGTCAACTCCGGCCATCACGATCAGGACTACATCCGCAATATGTGGCGGATGATTACCGGAGGGCAGGTTTGGCGAGGGGAGTTTTGCAATCGCCGTAAAGACGGAGAATTATATTGGGTAGATAGCACTATCGCGCCTGTACTGGATAAGCTCGGCAAGCCTAAGCAATATATTTCGATACGCCGGGATACGACCACACGAAAAGCGAATGAACTAAAACTGGCAGCACTGAAGCGTGCGCTGGATGCCAGTAGTGAGATGATACTGATTACCAATGCAGAGGGACTCATCCAATATGCGAATCCGGCGCTGTGCCTATTCACAGGTTGGGCCGAGAACGCTCTGATGGGGCAAAAACCTTCTGTACTGGATAGTCCTGACGCCGATCGGCAAACCTTGTCCGAGCTGCAAAGCCGGCTCTATCGTTGCGAAGCCTGGTCGGGCCGTTTAAGATGCCGCCGAAGTGGTGGGCATGCACAGGAGCATGAAAATGATGCCCATAGATCAGGACAAGTTTTCGATGATAATTTGGAATATTGGGCCAAAACCAATATTACGCCGATTCTAACTGCAAACGGCACACTGTCAGGGTATGTGCAGATTCAGCATGATGTGACCGAGCAGGTCGAACAGGAAGCGGCTTTGCAAATCGAAAGCGCCGATACTGCGGCACGGCTGGCAATCTCCGAGGCGTTGCATCAGCCCCTGCCACTGGAACAGCGTTTCGTTCAGGTTCTGGATATTCTATTTCATCTGAAGGCTTTTGATCTGCAACGCAAGGGCGGCATATTTTTACGACACCAAAATGAAAACTACCTGGAAAGTTTTGTAAGCCTTGATGCCAATATGGCTGAGAGGCAGCGGATCGTTTTCGGTGACGGCTTATGCGGGCAGGTCGCTGTCTCAAAGAAGCTCGTCGTTTCCGATCACTGTTGCTGTGGTGAGCAGCAAGCCCATGGTCATTACAGCGTGCCTATCGCTTCGAGCGAGAAAATCCTTGGGGTGTTATTTATTTTTACCGAGCCCTATCCTGTGCACAGCGAATCCCGCATTGCGATGCTGAAGGAAGTCGGCGACATGATAGCGCTCGCGCTACTTCAACATCAGGCCAATGCCTCGCTGGAAGCGGCTCGGGATGCGGCTTTACAAGCCGCGCAAACCAAGACGGAGTTCCTGGCTAATATGAGCCATGAAATTCGCACTCCGATGAACGGCGTATTGGGCATGCTTGATCTTTTGCAGGATACTCAATTGTCTCGTGAGCAATGGGACTTGATCGATATTGCCGCACACTCCGCAGAATCCCTGTTAACCATCATCAACGATATCCTGGATTTTTCCAAACTGGAGGCGGGCAAGATCGAGCTGGAGCAGATCGAATTTAATCTGCCAGATTTAGTGGAAGAAGTTTGTGCGCTGCTGTCTAGCCGAGCTCATGGCAAGGGCTTGGAATTAAACTGCTTTTTGCCGCCGAACCTACCGCAGCGTTGGCAAGGCGATCCTACGCGCATACGGCAAGTGTTGACTAACCTGATCGGTAATGCGGTTAAATTTACCGAGCAGGGTGAAGTTTCGGTAAAAGTCTCGGCAACTGCTCCCTGCGTTGCTCTACCTCCTGCATCCATACAGTCGTCGGCAATTGCTCCCTGCGTGCCATCAGTGGCGGCATTGCGTTTTGAAGTCATCGATACCGGCATCGGTATCAGTGCCGAGACGCAAGCGCGCTTGTTCCAGGCATTCTCCCAGGCTGACAGCTCGACCTCGAGGCGTTATGGCGGTACCGGGCTTGGCTTGTCTATCAGCAAAGATTTGGTTGTGCTTATGAATGGCAACATCGGAGTTCAGAGCACTACGGGACAGGGAGCAAACTTTTGGTTTACCCTGCCATTGACACAAGTGGATAGCGATGCCCCTGTTCCGCAGGCGAATTTTACCGGCAAGCGCGTCTTGATAGTCGATGATAACGCGACCAACCGTATGATTTTGACGCATTATTTAAATAACTGGGGATTTGCTTCGAATGAAACGGATAGCGGACCTGCGGCGCTGACTGAACTCGAAGCCGCGGCGTTACGAAATGAACCCTATGATTTGCTGTTGTCGGATATGCAAATGCCGGATATGGACGGTTTCGCCCTGGCGAAAGCCATTGCTGAAAAAACTGTTATTGCAGATACGCCACGCATTCTTTTATCTTCAGGCAGTATAGGTTCCGAATCCGAGAGAATCGCGTCGGGGTTTATGCAAAGTCTGTTAAAACCGGTGCGTCAATCGCAACTTTTTGATGCAATTATTGCTGCATTGCAGCTTCCCGAACAGAATGCTGCTCCTGTAAACAAGGTAAAAGAAGCCTTGCCCGATTACAGCGATAAACGCGTACTGGTCGTGGAAGATAACAAGGTTAACCAGAAAGTGATACTGGCTCAGCTGGCCAAATTCCAGCTTAAGCCCGACTTGGCCAATAATGGGCAAGTGGCGCTGGATCAGCTGGACATCCAAAACTACGATCTGGTATTTATGGACTGCCAAATGCCGGTCATGGACGGTTATGAAGCCACGCGTATTTTGCGCGAACGGGAAAGCGGCAAGGCGCGTACGCCGGTAACTGCACTCACCGCGCATGCATCAATAGGCGAACGCGAAAAATGCTTATCCGCAGGAATGGACGATTATCTTAGCAAGCCGGTAAATCGAGCCGATTTGGCCGTGGTTTTGGAGCGCTGGATGGGTTTGCCGTCCGTTCCGGAAAGCGCACCGATAGTTCAGGACAATACAGTTGAAAACGAAGTTTCCCCTTCTACCCAGAGTGATGAAGATAAGACGATTTCAACAGATTGTTGGGACGAATCAGTTGCGCTTAAACGGCTGGATGGCGATCATGAGTTACTGGTTGAGATGATAGATTTATTCCTGGAAGAGGCCCCTGTACAATTAGCAGCGCTGAGCGCGGCTCTGTCTCAAGCCGACTTCCTGGCGCTGGCCGATGCGGCTCACGCTATTAAGGGTATGGCCGGACATTTTTGCGCTGAAAAGATAATCAGTCTTGCGGTAAAACTGGAGCATTCCGCCCGCGACGGCAGCATAGATGCTGATTTTCAGTCGATGTCCGATGAGTTGATCCAGGCCACGATGGATTTGGTCGGCAATCTGTTAAACAGAACAAGCAAAATCAATGAATACTGAATTCAATCTTAATGAACTAAAAGCTGCCGACCGCTTGCCTTCCCCTTCGGGAACGGCATTAGCTATCATGCAGCTTGTGCAGCAAAAAGACGCGACCGCGCAGCAGGTCAGTCAGTTGGTTAAAGTTGATCCCGCTCTCAGCGGGCGTATCCTGCGTTTTGCTAATTCGGCCGCCTTTGGAGCCCGGCGTCCGATTGCCGATGTTCAATCGGCAGTCATGATGATGGGCATGCAGGCAGTGCGCAATTTCGCGCTGAGTCTTTCGTTGATCAGCGACAACGGCAAGGGGCATTGTCCGGCCTTTAATTACGAGGTTTACTGGTCGCGATCCTTGGCAATGTCAGTATCCATTGCTGCGATTACGGCCCGGGAGCGCACTGTCGTGCCGGAGGAGTCGTTTACGATCGGCCTGCTTGCCGATATCGGCAGTCTCGCTTTGGCAACCGCATGGTCGGAAATTTACGGAGAATGTCTTGGTAAAGCAGAGGGTAAACAGCTTCTTGCTTTGGAACGTGAGCGTTTTGCGATTGATCATAATGCCCTGACCCTGATGCTATTGGAAGAATGGGGATTTCCGGCGATATTCCTGGACGCGCTGAGACTCAGCTTTGATATGAAGGTAGCGGGAATTAGTCGAATCGACCAGTTCGCCAGACAACTGATTCTTGCCCGGTTGATTGGCGATTACTGTGTAAGCGATGATGCCCAGCGAGCAGTGTTGCTGCCGGACTTAATAGCTGAAGCCGGCCTGCACGAATTGGATGAGCAGGCGCTGCTCGCATTTGTGGATAACACCATTGAGCTTTGGCACGAGTGGGGAAAATTAATCGATGTAAAAACCGATGTACGCCAGTCTTTGCTAAAACCGGACACGGCTTTGGAACCGGCTCTACCCGGCCTGGATATATTGCTGGTCGATGATGATCCGATGATGTTGGCGCGCCTCTCCAAGCAGCTTGTCGCGTCCGGGAATCAGGTTGCGGTATGTCGCAATGGTGAATCTGCACTAAAGCATGTGATTGAGTACGGGCCTCAATTGGTGATAACCGATTGGCGCATGAAACCGATGGATGGATTAGCGCTTTGTAAAGCATTACGGGCATCGGCATTCGGTAAAAACATCTACTTAATCATGCTGACTTCTACCGAAGATGAGGATGCGCTGGTTGAAGCTTTCGATGCCGGTATTGACGATTATGTGACCAAACCGATCAGTTTGCGTGTGTTGTTGGCTCGTCTACGTGCAGCGCAACGCATCATCATGTTGCAAAATGAGTTGGAAAAAGAGAGCAGGGACATCCAGCGCTATACTGCCGAGCTGGCGGCAGCTAATCGCCGTCTTAAGTCTATGGCAAACACGGATGTGCTGACCGGGTTGCCTAATCGGCGCTATGCATTGAACCGCTTGGAACAGGAATCGGCGACGGCGTTACGCGCGAAGCAATCCCTGAGCGTTTTAATGGTGGATTTGGATCATTTCAAATCGGTCAATGATACATTGGGACACGATGTTGGCGACCAAGTGCTGGTCCATGCCGCCAACTTGATGCGAACAACGGCTCGCACCAATGATGTCGTGTGCCGGTTAGGGGGCGAGGAGTTTCTGATTATCGCCCCGAACACTGACAGCTCCACGGCCTTGCTATTGGCTGAACGCATCCGCCAGTCTATCGAAAAAACTCAGCCGAAAGGACTTGTGTTGCGTTATCCGGTCACGGTCAGCATTGGTGTGGCTGGATCTGTAGGCGCCAAGCCGAGTTGGAAAGACCTGATGAAATGGGCCGATGATGCACTGTATCAAGTCAAACAAGGCAAACGCAACGGCGTACGGCTTGCTCCACCACCTAATTAGCCAATTAGCCGGAATGATGGCGTCCTGCTATCGGTCCGGCTGGGGCGCCTTGCCAAGAGCAGCTGTTGTGTTATCGTGTTTCGTCTTTACCTGTATCAATACGAGACCATACAATGAATGTATTAGCTATTTATAGCATCAAGGGCGGCGTTGGCAAAACTTCAAGCGCGGTTAACCTGGCCTACACAGCCGCCCGCAACGGTTACCGTACCCTGATTTGGGATCTGGATCCACAGGGAGCTAGCAGTTACTATTTTCGGATCAAGCCAAAGATCAAAGGCGGCAGCAAAGACTTAATTGCCGGCAAACGCGAGCTGGACGGCCTGATTAAAGGCACTGATTTTGAAAACCTGGATTTATTGCCGGCCGATTTTTCGTTCAGGAATCTGGACCTGGTTTTGGAGGCCAAGAAAAAACCGACGCAACAACTTAAAAAACTCCTGAAGCCGTTGGCGGACGAGTACGACTTTATTTTCTTGGATTGTCCTCCCAACATTTCACTGCTATCTGAAGCCGTTTTTGAAGCGGCCGACATTCTGCTATCCCCGATAATTCCCACCACCTTGTCGTTAAGAACGCTTGAACAATTGGAAAAATTCATCAAGGATAATGACTTGAATAAGTTGGTGCTGATCCCTTTTTTCTCGATGGTCGACCGGCGTAAAAAAATGCATCGCGACATCATGGATAATTTGCTGCAGACGCACCCTGAGATTTTAACCACCGCGATACCCTGTGCGAGCGATATTGAACGGATGGGATTGGAGCGTATGCCGCTGGGGGGCTATATCAAAAAAAGCCAGTCGACAATGGCTTATAATGCCTTGTGGCAGGAAATTCTGGACCGTACGATTAATCACCTATAACAGACAGCAACGGAACATCGCTTGAATTAATACCTTTTTCGCATCAACCTCTTGGAGAAACCTATGCCTAATAAACGATTTATTTTGAGCAAGCCCAAATCTTCAATTACAGATGTTGCAACATTGGGCGTAACGAAAGAGGATTTTATTGATGACTTTAAACAGTATTATGTTCATTCATTGGGTCGGGACGAGAATTTTCGTTCATCGCCTTTCTATGCCTGTGAGGCACTGTCATTAGCCATCCGTGACCGGCTGATGGAACGCTGGAAAACCACGCACAAAACTTATAACACAATGGACAGCAGGCGGCTGTATTACCTTTCAATGGAATTTTTGATGGGTAGAACCTTGAGTAATGCGATGCTTAATCTGGGCGTAACTGATGAAGTGACCCAGGCCATGCACGCATTGGGCATAGTCATAGAGGAGCTGGTTGATAGGGAACTCGATGCCGGCTTAGGTAATGGCGGCTTGGGAG
>CAZJOY010000007.1:0-51997 GCA_964547705.1 uncultured Methylobacter sp.
ACTGGGCTGTTTCTACGCCGGGAACTGGAGGATAAAAAATCTACACTTGTAAGCTAGTGAAACTCCAGCCTTCGCACCAAGTTGCGCGCTTGTTCGGCGGGAAAAGCCTCATACAAGGACGCCATTTTATGCGTATTGAGATTGTCCAGCACCACACGGATCACTGACGCATCGGGATAGCGATCGGCCATCTGTTTCATGCTGTGGGTAAACTCGATTTTGGTGCGTCTATCGGTGATCTCCACTTGGCGAAAGCCTCGTTTGGGCTCGCAGATCATCAAATCGCAGACGCCTTTGCGTTCGTATTCGGTGTCATAACGGGCCGGCGCCCCCGGTTCGACCGGTATCGGTTCACGCACTTTGGCAATCAGCTGCTTGGGACTTTCATCGAAACACACGACCTAACGCACCGGATCGTAAGGCTCTTCATACAGGTCCCGGACGTCTTCCATCGCCGCCACGAATTCTGCACTGACGTTCGGAATACACCACTCCTGCTTCTGTCAGGGTTTTAGAGTGTTTTTTTCAAAGCCGGCGGATCAGTTCATAGCTGCACGAAGTGGCATAGCCCAACTCCACCACCTCATCTGACAACAGCAGCAAGGTCCAGTGTGCGTGTCCTTCCGGTGCATCGCTGCAGGCGATGGCAATCAGATGGGCGGCTTGTTTATCCGTTAGCTTGGGCGCTTGGCCGGGCGAGGGCGATCTTTAAGCGCTGCTTCAGGCCCTTCTTCCACACACCGTTGGCGGGTTTTTGCCACCATGGACGGCGATACCTCTAGCGCCTGGATAATGTCTTTATCCTGAATACCGGCCGCTACTTTTAACAGAATGCGAGCTCGCGTCTGGCTGCGAGCGGCGCTTTTACCTTTATGAATTACGGCCTCCAACTCAAATTTTTCTTCGTCGGTCAAATTGACTTTATAGCTAATGGCTGGCATGACTGAACCTCTCTACGCCAAAGCCAATAGCTATATCATAAATTGTCGCTTCGCTTCAATATGACTGACTACTAGCCGGTTTATTCATTACCCACTCTTTCAATTAGATTCCGCGTGGCCCGCACTAAATTGCGCATACAGTGTTTCTAGCAGTGCCAGCGCATCATCAATGGCAAAGTTGTCTATTTTTTCGGCAATCTCATTAATCGCCGGCTCCAAAGTGCTGCCGACCACGCCGCTACGCAGCTCGACCAGTACTGTTTCGGCGGCACCGAGGTCATTTTCCAGCGCGGCGGTTAGCTGTGCAATCTTTTCCAGCACCAGCTCGGGAGTCAATGGCATCGCAACGGCAGGAACCTCTGCCTTGATCACCGACAGACTATCAATGTCGTCCATTACCGCCTGCAACAATTGTTGCATACGCGCAAATTGCACGGGTTGGGGTGTTTCCCCGTTCTTCAGGTCGGAATCGATTTGAGTGACGCATTCGAACAAGCTTTGGGCACCGATATTGCCGCTCACCCCCTTGAGTGCATGGCAATAGTCTCCGGCTGACCTTATGCCTTTATCCGCAATGAGTTGTTGCAGTTCCTTCGCCGCATCGGGATAGTGTTCGCGGAAGCGCTTTAACTGTCGGATATAAGCATCAACCTTGCCACCGATGCGCCGCACACCTTCAGCTGTCTGAAGGCTTTTCAAGCTCAGTAGATCGGGTGGGCAGGATGCAATCGTTTGTACCCTACCGTCATCCGAAGCGAGGTCGGCAGGTGATATTGGTATCCATTTGCCCAGTGTTGCCATTAGGCGATCAGGTTCAATCGGCTTGGTGATATGGTCATTCATGCCGGCCGCCTTGCTATTTTCCGTATCCTGAGCCATGGCCAGCGCGGTCATGGCGATAATCGGCAAGGCTGCAAAACGTTCCCCCCCTGGTTGCCCAGCCAATGCCCGGATGCGGCATGCCGCTTCCAGACCATCCATGACGGGCATCTGAATGTCCATCAGTATGCAATCGTAGTCTCTGCGCTGCACCATCTCCACCGCTTCTTCGCCATTGACTGCTTCATCGACGACCAAGTTCATGCTATGCAGAAGTTCCAGCGCAAACTCGCGGTTGATGTCATGATCCTCCACCAGCAGCAGACGTGCCTGGTGAAAATCGGTAATCAAAGACGGGCTCTTTTGCCTCTCTGTACTCATCGCTCCCAGCACCCGACCACGCCCCAGAACAGACAGCACGGTATCGAGCAGAGTGGAAGGCGAGATCGGCTTGACCAGAATGCCGTTGACACCTGCCTGTTCAGCGAGTTTGATCACATCTTCACGTCCATAGGCTGTTACCATCACCACCTTGGGCTGATAAGCAATAGCGGGGTCGATTTTTATTCGGCGCGTAACCTCGTCGCCGTTCATACCGGGCATACGCCAGTCCATCAATACCAGATCAAAAGGCGGCTCTATTGTCGTTTCCAAAAGATTGATAGCTGTTTCACCGTTGGCGGCGACCTTCACCTCCATCTGGAAATAGCGTAGCATCTCGGCCAGGATTTCGCGCGAGGCTTCGTTATCGTCCACTACCAGTACGCGGATACCCTTCAGCAGCGGCCCTGCCTGCTCCAGCAACTCGCGGCGATGTGCCTTAACCTGCTGGGCGATCTTGAGCCGCACGGTACAACAAACCGTCGTGCCTTGGCCTGGCTGCGAATCTTCGATCCAGATGCCGCCCCCCATCATCTCCACTAAGTGTTTACATATCGCCAATCCTAGCCCGGTGCCGCCGAAGCGGCGAGTTGTCGATTGATCTGCTTGGCTGAATTTTTCGAATAACTTGGCCTGCACCTCAGGTGCCATGCCGATGCCGGTATCGCGCACGGAAATCTGTAGCTTGAGATCGGTTTCGCTGACATTTAAGCAACGGAAGGCGAGTTCCACTTCGCCGGCTTCGGTAAATTTGACCGCGTTGCTACACAGGTTGAGCAGAACCTGCCCGAGACGTAGCGGGTCGCCGACCAGCATCGGTGGAATACTCACGTCATAGCGGATCAGAAACTCCACGCCCTTATGCTCGGCCTGGAAGCTGATGGCATCTGCCAAGTGTTCCAGCACCGTATCCAGACTGAATTCAATTACTTCAATTTCCAGCTTGCCAGCCTCGATCTTAGAGAAGTCAAGAATATCGTTGATGATGCCGAGCAACGATTGCGCGGCACTCTGTGCCTTGGACAGATAGTTATGTAGCCCCGGCGGCAGGTCGGTCTTGAGCGCAAGGTAGAGCATGCCGATGATGGCATTCATGGGAGTGCGAATTTCATGGCTCATGTTGGCGAGAAACTGGCTCTTGGCCAGATTGGCCAATTCGGCGGCATCCCTAGCTTCCTTCAGCGCGATTTCCGCCTGTTTTCTTAGGGTGACATCTTCATAGGTACTGACAAAGCCACCGTCGGGGATAGGCCCTCCGCTCACTTCAATAACCTTGCCGTCCAGCCGCTGTTTGGTGAAATGATGAATATTGAAAAGTTTTACTTCGTCAAGAAGCCGCTTAAGTTTTTCATCGGGATTTTTGTAGCCGAATTCAGGATTTTCAAGGTCGAAGCGCAGGAACTCGGCATGATCTGCTCCGGCTTGGAGCAGGGCGGTCGGATAACCGCGCACATCGCTCAGTTTCTTATTCCAGACCAGTAACTTCAAATCTTTATCGAAAGCGATCAGGCCTTGGGACATGCTATCGAGTACCGTTGCCAGGATCAGCGAGCTATGCCGGAGCTTGGCATTACTTTCCGCGAGCTCGGTGGTGCGTTCCGCAACCCTTGACTCCAGCGCTTCATTGATATTTTCCAGTTCCTTTTCATTGTCGGCCAGCTGTCGGTTGACGGCCAATAATTCCCGATTCCGGGCCTCGACAGTGGCAATCATGTCGTTAAAGGCATGAGTCAACTCCCCCAACTCATCATCGCTTTCCTGTGTTGCGCGTAAGCTATAGTTTTTTTGTTCGCTGATGGTCTGTACCGTCTTTTTGAGACGTTCCAGCGGCCCCGACACCACGCGTTGCAATCGCGCCGCCAACAACAAAGCAATCAGGCTGGCGACGATCAGGATTAACGCTGATAAGAGTAAGAACTTCTGCCAAAGCGCATCCAGTTCCTGCAAACTGGCGCGAATAAAAACATGACCGATAATTTCGCCGTTTACAGCGATAGGTTCAAGCACATGGCTATAGTGCCGGTCGGCGGTTTCTTTACCGTTAGGTTGGTGTTCGGGGCAATTTTCGCCATTTTTATAATCCGCGAAGAGCTTATCGGCACTATCGTAAATACAGGCGGCAACGACGGCATTTTTGACACTTAACGCCATCAGCGTCGTCCTGGCGACGTTAGCATCGTTAAACGACAACGCAACCGTGCTGCGATTGGCAATTATCCGGGCCAGCGATGTTAGGTCACGCGCCATCTCTTCCTTGACACGCAAGCGTTCGTAGACAATAAAGCCGGTTCCAGCCAGAATCAGCCCGATGATGCTGGTCGACAGAATGATCAGCACTAACTTGGTTTTGATGTTCAACGTAACAAGGAATCCAGGCATTTTTCTCATAGTTCTGAATTATTTAATTAACGAGCGATACGGGCGATTTCCATCAGCATGGCATTGATCTTCAAATGCGCGTTTTGCGTCACTTCAGCATTAATTTCCAACTTGATCTGACCGCCATCGGAATAAAAACCTATGCCGCCTCCCTGACGGGCAAAACCCTCTGCGTCGCTGACCGTCAGCACATCTTTTCCGCGTACTTGATCCATGAGCCCAGTCAAGTTTTTTTCGGCACGACTGATAAATAAAATCTGGCAGATTTGCGGATCGTCCAAGCCGGACCATATCTGCAAGGCATGGCCTTTGAGATCCCGACTGGCGATTTCGCCGAGTTTGTTGACGATGGGTTCAGAACCGACCACACAAATATGGATAGTGTCGTTAACCAGAGCCGGCCATTCGACGAATTTGGTAAAGTTATGCAGGTAGGTGGCTTTGATTCCGGCATCGGCCTCGTCTTCCGCCGATGCCGGCGGCGAAAAAAAGCCCAGTACCCCCAACAATAGCCCCATCCCAACAATGCGCTGAAATAAAATAAGCAATACTGTCATGCGGCAACGAATCAAAATTCCAGCCGGGCAGTCAGTTTGACCGTCAAACTTGGCCCTGCCAGTATATCGAGCGGTTGGCCGAGATTAGCGGAAGAAAAATTACTGTTGAACGCCGAATAGTTTTTAAAATTGAATAGATTCAGGGCATCCAGCCGCAGTTGCATCCGGCTCTGATGCGGTGTATCAAAGCTCTTAATCAAGGCAATATCCACTTGGCGGTATCCCCACCAATCGCCCGGAAAGATAAAGCGGTCGCCTTTCGGTATATAGGTATCGAATCGGCATTGGCCATTGCTGCAATGGGTAGCCGATTGGGTTTCCGGTGTTGCCAGCGTCAATTTGGTGGAAAAAATCACATCCCAGGGTAAATCAATGCTGCCGGTGGCAATCAGTTTATGTTTACGCACCCCGGCGGCACTCAACCAGCCAGTCGTTTGGGTATTCGGTAAATCCAGCAAATAACTGCTGTTGTCGAAGAAAGAATTCGGTTTGTTCTCCTTGGCTTCGGTAAATGTATAGGCAAATGTCATTCCCCAGCCACTGTCTTTACTATAGGGTTTTTCCGCTTTCACAAAAATGGAGTTGGTTTTAGTTTGTACGCCGTTGTCGAACAAAATCACAGCACCGTAACCGGGCAATAGTTGATTATTGTTTCCGAAACGGGAACCCGGCGGGTAAAAATTACCGTCGGCATTACGTCCTCCCCACAATCCGACCAGACCGTCATAGCTGAGTACCCGCGAGAAGGCAATTTCGGTGTTCCAGTCGGCCAGCCGGTTGCGTATGCCTATGCTGAACTGGTCGGAGTAGGGGGTTTTTAAGTTGTTACGCATCAAGTTGACTTCCCGGCCGTTCGGCGTAGCGCCTGTTAAAGCCGACAATTGTGCCGGACTATAGCCGATATAGTCAGGGTTCCAGGCAAGGCAATCGGCCCCGGCGCTGCAATCGTAATTGGGGTCGCCCTGAAAATGTACACTATAACTGGGATAACTGCCCTTGGTGCGCTCCAATTGCAGCACATCGTATATGTTGCGGTCATAGGCCCTGGCATAACCGCCAAATAGCACATGACGCTGGTCTTCGTTGATGTCGTAAGCCAACCCTAAACGTGGTGCAAAATTGTTGGCGGGTGCCGAACGGTTGGAGCCGTTGCCGATGTAATCTTCAATGTTATAACCGGCACCGGCGTTATTGATATTGCTCCAATTCCGCAATGCACTGCTGATGGCGATCGGGGTGGTGTAATTCAAATAGCCGGGGTTGTATTCGTAGTCCCAGCGCGTTCCTAAGCTCAGACTGAGATGTTTGTTGATATCCCAATCGTCCTGTAGATAAACGCCAATCTGGCTGACATCGGTCATGGCAGAGCCATCGCCGACACCGGCCAGCGGGGTTGCCCAACGCACCTGATAAGGTGCGCCGCTTGGATTATTCAGATTAAAGCTAAATTGCGGATTGTAAGGGTCCCGCTCCAGCGCGGTTAGCCCGATGTATTTAAATTTAGTGCCGACTTTGAACACATGCGAACCGTACCATTGCAGACCGCTGAAGGTCAGATCGTCCTGTAGGCCCGGCCCGCTTTGCGCTTTATCTTGAAAATTCGTTGCGCCGCCGGTATTCAGTACACCAAGAGTGTTCAGCGTTCCGCCGCTTAAGTTGCCGTTTAAACGTTGCAACAGCAAACCGGCGCTATTTTGGCCGGGTTGTTGCTGCCAGTCGACATCCTCGTAAGTGAAACGTGCTTCGTTAACCCAATGTTCGGCGCTGTATTGGTACTTAAAATCCAGCCTTTTTTCGCTATTGTCTTTAGCCAGGGCATAAGGCGAAGCGTTTTGACCGCCTATGTTGAGGATTTGTGATTCGTCTCGCAGCTTAAAGGTTGTTTCAATCAGGTTTTTAGCGTTTATTGCCCAATCCAGCTTGCCGAAAAACAAATTCTCTTCAAACGGCCGGTTAACGTTGTCCAACAGCGATTGATATGGGCTAGGCAGGGTCGATCCATCGCCTGTGCGCACCCTGGAGAAATCGTCTGTTTGTCTACGCTCGTAGGTCATGAAGAAATGTGCGGCATCTTTGACGATAGGCCCGCTCAGCGTCGCACCGAATTGGGCCTGACTGGTATCCAGCTTGCCACCGCTACGGCTTTCCACGGGCGTGGTGCTGCGCAAATCCTGATTGGTGTAATCGTAAAACGTTTGGCCCTGAAACCGGTTGGTTCCCGATTTGGTCTGTACCGAAATTGCCGCACTGCTGACCTGATCGAACTCCGCCTTGTAGTTTTGACTGATAACTTTGTATTCGGCAACAGCGGATTCAGGGAACGCATTGCCGGGGCTGGAATCCTGCCCGGCCACGCCGCCCCGCACCACAAAGTTTTTCTGCCCGACACCGTCAATGAACAGGTTGGTGCTATCCGAGCGTTGCCCGCCGCTTTGTAAACGGGTGTTGCCGTTTTGGTCGGTCACCACATTAACGCCGGGGGCCAAATCGGCGAAATTAAGGAAATTGCGGTTAAGCTGCGGCAAACGTTGTATTTGTTCAGGCGTTACATAGGTCGCTATTTCAGTGGTGTTGCCGGTTGCGGTCCGTTCGCCTTCAACGGCCTCTCCGGCAATTTTTGCGCCTACTTCAAGATTCAGGGTTGCTATCTGCCCAACCTGAACGATGAGGTCTTGAACGGTTTGTTGGCCATCGGGCGCCAACAGCTTGATCTGATAACGCCCTGGCTTGAGGGCCATCAATACATAAGAACCGTCCTCGCGGGTAAAGGTGCGTGTGGAAAATCCCCTTTCTTTGCTAGTGGCAATGATTTGCGCTCCACCATTGCCGGATGATGATTTATTCAGGTTGATTTGACCCCGTATCATCGCGGTGCTCACATCGGCAAGACACACACTGTTAAGCAGAACGCCCGACAGCAATAAGCCCACTATCAGTTTGTCAGGAACAGCTTTAATCCGGCTTGGTTTTACCTTCCTTTTTTTGCTGACATCATCTTTTTGCCGTTTATACATTGCTGTCCGACTTTACTGTTAAAGTGCTGAGGATTTGGATCACAATAACTTCCCGAAACTTTAACTTATCGTTCCCACGCTCCGCGCTCGTCGTTATACACATCTCGACGTAGGCCGGAATACCCTACAGGGCACAAGTAAGCCGGTCCGCGCGTTAAGCGCAGGACTGGTGTTTCCGGCGCTTCGATTGCCGGAAACATCCGCCCTTGCTGACGCCGGGCGGACTTATTCCGGCCTACATCCAGAGCCGTCATTTCAGCCGTCATGTCTAAATGACGGTCTTGAACAGACTTGTATATAACGGCGAGCGATCCGCGAGGTAACCATAAGAGGAAGTTATTTTTTGCGAAATCCTAATCACTGTGTTTTTGTTGGTTTCACTAATACCATGCCACTGATAGACATGTCTACAACTTGCTTGTTGATAACATGCCATGCCGGATATTATGTGAGAAGATTACTTTTTTGCCCCCTTACCGTTAAATCAATGTGACTGATATTATCTGCCCATTAGGATATTTCTATGCATAACCCTCGGGTAATCGCAGGTCTGAAATTTTTCGCCGTCGCCGGGTTGTATGTCCTGACGGCCCGGCTGTCCCTGTTTTACTTTGCGCCCGATGGGAGCGCCAGTGTGTTTTTTATTGCCAGCGGTTTTGCGTTGGCTGTGATGCTGTGTGGTGGAAAGGAACATCTTTGGGCTATTTTATTGGGGGCCGTGTTGCTTAATGTGCTGCAAGGCAAAGCCTGGCTTGCTGCCACCGTCATCGCTATTGGCAGCACCTCCGGTGCATGGCTGGGTGCCGTGTTGCTGCGCCGCATACAAGGCTTTGACACCAGATTGCCAACCCTTCGCGATTATTTGCTGCTGATCGGTTTGGGTGGCTGTGTCGCTTGTTCATTATCGGCACTGATTGGCGTATCCGTATTATGGTCTAGCCATATCATCAATTCCGATGCCGTTTTAACAAGCTTGTTATATTGGTGGATGGGCGACACTTTAGGGGTTATTTTGATTACTCCCCTCCTATTGGTCTGGTGGCATAACCAGGACCAACACATCCATCCTAAACAATACGCTGAAGCCGGCTTCATTATCACGTTGAATGTGTTGGCCGGTCAGCTGGTATTTCTCGACTGGTTTCATGACAGCATCGGCGACTATGCCAAAAATTACTGGTTATTTTTGTTTGTCAGTTGGGCGGCGGTGCGTTTAGGTAGCCGTGCAACCACGTCGATTTTGGTGGTCACCGCCACGCAGGCCATGACCGGCTTGGTGCAACAGCGTTTGAATTTTATAGATCCCAATTTGGGTGACCGTCACGCGATCAATTACTGGTTTTTCATGGTGGCTCTGTCGGTTGTCGGCATGGCCTTGGCTACCTATTTCTCCGAGCGTCAACGTACGCTGAACGCGTTTCGTGACCAAAAAGAACTGCTGCGCACTTTGTTGCAAGCCATGCCTGACGTGGTCTGGTTGAAAAATCCGGACGGCGTTTATGGAATGTGCAACCACAATTTTGAAATGTTGTACGGTGTTACAGAAGCGCAAATTATCGGTAAAACGGATAACGACTTGGTAACGGCTGAGGACGCTCATTTTTTTCGAGAAAATGATGATAAAGCCATTGCTGCCGGCAAACCGTGCACCAATGAAGAATGGTTATGTCTTGCCGACGGCAGCCATACAGGACTGTACGAAACCACTAAAACGCCGGTATTTAATAGCGATGGCACGCTGCTGGGCGTTTTGGGAGTTGCACACGATATTACCCAATTACGCCAAACCCAGATGGAACTACGGGAACGTATCAAAGAACAGGCCTGTTTACATGCCGTATTTCGTGTGACCGAAGATTTACAAAAACCATTGCCCGAGGTCTTACAGGCTGTAGCGGAATTGTTGCCGTCCGGTTGGCTCTATCCCGAAATCGCTGCGGCTAGCATCGAATGGGAAGGTCATTGTTATAGTACAGCTAACTTCCAGGTCACGGCCGATTTACAGGAAGCGCCAATCTCTATAAATGGGCAGGAGGAAGGACGGGTGACCGTCGTTTATCTACAACCCCAGCCAAAACACGACATAGTTTTCCGGCATGAAGAACGCACCTTGCTAAATGGGGTGGCGGAACGTTTGGCCAGTAGCATCCAACACCGGCGCACAGAAGAAAATGCCCGTCAACGTGAGGAAATTTTTCGGGCGATTGTTGCGCAGGCCGCAGAATCAATCACGCTATTCGATGCGGAAACCCTGCAATTTATCGAATTTAACGATGCAGCCTGTCAAGGCTTGGGCTATAGCCGTGAAGAATTTTCACGTTTATGCCTCTCCGATATTCAAGGGGAATTCGATACGGCCACAATAATGCGTAGGATAGTTAAGTTCAAACAAACAGGGGCGGCAAAATTCGACACCCTGCGTCGGCACAAAAACGGCTCTTTGCGGCATGTCCATGTCAGTCTGAAAGTCATTGCGCTGCAAGGCCGCGATTATCTGTCCATTATTTGGTCGGACATTACCGAGCGTAAGCAAATTGAGGAACAATTTCGTCATCTTTTTGCCCACAATCCGGCGCCGATGCTGATTTACCAGCGCGGCACATTGGCGGTGGTTGCGGTGAATGATGCCTTTACCGCACTGTATGGCTATACGCAGGAAGAAGCGCAGTTGCTGCATTTGACCGATTTGTATATGGAACAGGATAAAGCCGCGATCATCGCCTTGGCAGCCGATTTACAGGGTTTTGCCAAAATCGGTGAGTGGCGGCATGTATTAAAAGATAAGGCCCTGATCGATATTATCAGCAGCTCCCATGATATTCATTTTGCCGACCGGGACTGCCGGGTGATGGTCATGACGGACATCAGCGAACGCAAACAAGCCGAAGCCGAATTGCGTAAACTTTGGCTGGCGGTTGAACAAAGCCCCAACAGTATTGTCATTACCAACCTCAATGCTGAAATCGAATATGTCAACCGGCGCTTTACTGAAGTGACCGGCTATAGTGCCGCCGAAGTGTTGGGTCAGAATCCGCGTATTTTACAGTCAGGCCACACTTCGAAGGCCTGTTATGACGAGATGTGGCAAAAACTTACCCAGAACCAAAGTTGGGCCGGCGAACTGATCAACCGAAGTAAAGATGGGCGGGAGTATGTCGAATGGGCGCAAATTACCCCCGTGCGTCAAGCCGATGGACAGGTTAGCCATTATTTGGCCATTAAAGAAGATATTACCGACAAGAAACTGGCTGAGGCTGAATTGGCAACCTACCGCCACCACCTGGAAGAACTCGTGGCGGCACGCACGTTGGAGCTTGATCAGGCGCGGCTGGAGGCGGAGGCAGCCAATATTGCCAAGAGCCAATTTTTGGCCAATATGAGCCATGAAATCCGGACACCGATGAATGCGATTTTAGGCATGTTGTATCTGGCCTTAAAACAAGAGTTGCCGCCCGGTTTACACAATCATTTGAGTAAAGCACAAGGGGCTGCGCATTCTTTATTGAACATTATCAACGACATTCTCGATTTTTCTAAAATTGAGGCCGGCAAATTGGAAATGGAGGCGATTGAATTCGGTTTGGATAGCGTGGTGGAACAATTGACCGATGCGGTCGGTTTGCAGGCGGAGCAAAAAGGTATAGAGCTTTTGATCCGTTACGATGTCACTATTCCCAGGCTCTTGATTGGCGATCCTTTTCGCCTAAAACAGATCTTATTAAATCTGTGCGGCAATGCGATCAAATTTACCGAACAGGGCGAAGTCGAGCTGGCGTTTCATTTGCTAAGCCGCAAAGAAAATCAAATCATGTTGCAAATTACCGTGCGGGATACCGGCATGGGGATGGAACAAGAATTACAAGACCGCCTATTCCAGAAATTTACCCAAGCCGACCAATCGATGACGCGCCGTTTTGGCGGTACCGGCCTCGGTTTGGCGATTACCAAGCAATTAATCGAATTAATGGGGGGGCGCATTTGGATCGAAGATTCAGAGCCGGGAAAAGGCAGCACCCTCTGCTGTACGGTACAAGTTGATGTTTCGCAGCAAGCCGAACACCAACGCAATGAATTGCTCGCACAGACCACACCGTTGTTGGCTGGGATTAAAGTACTGGTCGTCGATGACAACGAAGTGTCAAAAGAAATTCTTGCCGAAATGTTGCGTTTTTTTCGAATGGAGGTCTGCGTGGCTGCCAGCGGTCCCCACGCCATTCAAATCTTAGAAACCGAAACTTCACAGCCCTTTGATATAGTATTGATGGATTGGCGTATGCCGGCTATGAATGGCGATGAAACCACGCGGCGTATCCATGCGAGCCAAGCCATTAAAAAACAGCCGAAAATCATTATGGTGACAGCTTATGGCCGGGAAGACGTGATGCGTCTTGCGGAACAAGCCGGTGTCGAAGGCTTCCTGATTAAACCGGTATCGCCGTCGATTTTGCTCGATACTATTTTGAATACCCTAGGGCGCGATCGAATTTTAGACCGGCAGGTTAATACCGTTCCTGTTAGCCCTCTGTCGTTAGACCATTGTGCAGGGACACGTGTGTTACTGGTAGAAGATAACGACATTAACCGTGAGTTTGCTGTTGAGTTATTGCAGGGTGTCAATATTCACGCGGACGAAGCCGGAAATGGCGAAGAAGCGGTAGCAAAGGTACAGCAGCAACATTACGATGGCGTATTAATGGATATTCAGATGCCGGTTATGGATGGCTTGGAGGCCACCCGACGGATTCGTGCGCTGGCTGAGCAGCCCGATGGGGAACGCTATGCACAGTTACCGATCATTGCGATGACCGCATTGGCGATGCCCCGTGATGTGGAAGCGAGCCGCGAGGCGGGCATGAATGATCATGTCACCAAGCCAATTGACCCGGAGCATTTATTTGCCGTTTTGAACAAGTGGTTGCCCCATACAACAAGCGCATCGGATGGCCGGAATAACAGCACGCAGACAGGGAACACAGAGGTGCCGGAAGCATTGCAAGCCATGCAAAGTATCAATGCGAGCGAAGGGATTCGGCGTATTGGAGGTAAAGCGGACGCCTACCGTAGACAATTGCACCGCTTTCGTGAACATTATTCCGATGCAAGTGCAAAATTGCAGCGCTTGGTGCAGAAACAAGGGTTTATCGCGGCGGAACACTACTGTCATGCGCTAAAAGGCGTGACAGGGAATATCGGTGCCCATCAGCTATATAACAGCCTGTCGATTATCGATGGCTTGCTTAAACAGCAGAAAATCCCTGATACTGCGGCCTTTGAGCAATTAGACAGTTTATTGCGGCAACTCATTATGGAGATTGATGGCCTGACCCTAGCAGCACCGTTACCGCTTATGGTCAGAGTTGCCATGTCCCGTGAACAAATGCTTAAGCATATTGCGGAGTTAGCACGAGTGTTGGAAACCGATTTGGGTGCGGCAGAACCCTCATTATTGGCATTACGGGCAGGTACGGTGGGTACTGAACTGGAGACCGGCATGAATGAAATTGCCGCCGAAATTGATGTATTTAATATTGATCGCGCCTTAAGTTTGTTAACCGCATTGCAGCAACGCATTGTCAGTACCCTGTAACTATTTGAGAACCCTGTGTCATGTCTGAAGCTAATGTCGTAAAACCGCGTATCCTCATTGTCGATGACGTTAATGAGAACTTGCATGCCCTGATGAGTATTCTGCGTGATAACTACGCGATTATTGCGGCCACCAATGGTGAAAAGGCCTTAGAGTTAGCGGTACGCATACCCAGTCCGGATCTGGTGTTACTGGATATTAAAATGCCCGACATGGATGGTTATGAGGTATTGCGTCGCTTAAAAAGCAACCCTGCTACCGCAGATATTCCGGTCATTTTTGTTACTGCACTGTCGGAAAGTACCGATGAGGCCAAAGGTTTAAAGTTGGGGGCAGTGGATTACATCAGCAAACCCGTCAACCCTGATTTACTCAAATTACGCATCCTAACCCAACTGGAGCTGCGCCGTTACCGCAGAAAACCGATGGTTTCGTTAAGCGGTCAAATTACTATGCAGGATGCCAGGCCAACCTTATTGGTAGTCGATGATATACCCGCAAACGTTCATGAATTGATAGAGGTACTTAAGGACGAATACCGGGTCATTGTCGCCAATAACGGGCCTAAGGCTTTGGAACTGGTACAAGGGATGGCGCCGCCGGATCTGGTGTTACTGGATATTGTGATGCCGGACATGGATGGTTATGAGGTCTGTCGGCGCATTAAGGCAACAGCATTGGGCAACCGTATTCCGGTCATATTTGTCAGCATAGTCGATAGTACGGTCGATAAGGTACGGGGATTTTCGATAGGCGCCGCCGATTACATTACCAAACCGTTTGATATTTATGAAGTGCGCGCCAGAATTCAAGCCCATCTCGAACTAAGCCGCTTGCAGCGTTTTTTTGAACAATTGGTCGAGCAACGTACCGCAGCCTTAGAAGAAAGCCGTGAAAAATACCGCATCCTCGCCGAATACTCACCAAACTGGGAATACTGGTTGGGCGCTGATGGCGATTATCTGTACGTTTCACCGGCTTGTGCCGATATTTCAGGGTACGCACCGGAAGACTTCATGAACAATAAGGATTTAATGGAAGACATTATCCATGCCGATGATTTAAGTCTTTGGCTTAACCACAGAGAGGCGGTGAACTTTTCAACACAGCATGTTGCGGCTCCACTTAATTTTCGTATTATTGACCGCAATGGTGAAGAACACTGGATAGAACATATTTGTAAACCCGTTATCGATGCCCAAGGACATTTTTTAGGCAGCCGAGGTACGCATCGCGACATCACCGACCGTAAAAAAGCGCAACAACAATTAATGCTTGCGGCCACGGTGTTTGAAAATGCGTCTGAAGGTATCTTGATTACCGATGCCAACAATACGATTCTTAGCATTAATAAGGCATTCGTTAATCTTATGGGTTACAGCCCGGAGGAAGTGATTGGGCAATCACCGCGTTTGTTCCAGTCGGGCCGATATAGCCGTCATTTTTATCAAGAGATGTGGATTGCCATTAACAACAACGGTAGCTGGCAGGGCGAAATCTGGAACCATAGCAAAGATGGGACGCCGCATCCGTGCTTGTTGAACATCAGTGTGGTGTATGGCCAATCCGTTGACATTACCCATCATGTAGCTGTCTATACTGATTTGAGCCACATCAAAAATACAGAGCAACAACTGGATTATTTGGTGCACCATGATCCATTAACCGCGTTGCCTAACCGGGTGTTGTTCCAGCAATTGCTGGAACATGCCTTGCAAAAAGCCAAACGCAGCCATACGCAATTTGCGCTGTTGTCACTGGATTTGGATCACTTCAAAACGGTTAACGATAGCCTGGGACAAGCCTTAGGCGATGAATTGCTGATTGAAGCGACAGAGCGATTAAAAGGTTTATTGCGGGGTATCGATGCCGTTTCACGAACTAGCGGCGATGAATTTAATGTTTTATTGGATCAAATTGATCACCCTCAAAGCGCCGATTTATTGGCACAGCGCATGATCGAAAACCTAGCTCGCCCATTTGTGCTGAACGGACAGAATGTTTATATCGGTGTCAGTATCGGTATTGCCTTTTACCCATTGGATGGCCTGGACGTGGTCACATTGCAACGTAATGCGGATACCGCGCTTAATCAAGCTAAAACACAGGGACGCGGCAAATTATGCTTTTTTTCACCGGAGATGACGGTTTTAGCGCAACAACGCTTACATTTGGAAGCCGAGTTACGCCGAGCGCTGGTGCAAGATGAATTGGTCCTCTACTACCAACCACAAATTTCTTTACAAACCGGTCATCCGGATGGCTTGGAAGCATTAGTCCGTTGGCAACATCCTGATCGCGGCATGATTCCGCCCGGAGAATTTATTCCGATGGCGGAAGAAAGCGGTTTGATTGTGTTGTTGGGTGAATGGGTATTGCGTAAGGCCTGCCGGCAAATTAGCGAATGGTCAAAGCAGGGCCTAAGCTTGCCGTTGATTGCCGTGAATGTATCGGCGGTGCAATTAAGCCGGGGTGATTTTTTTGATACGGTGCAAACTATTCTGCGCGAAACTGCCGTTTTGCCTGAGTTTCTTGAGTTGGAAATTACTGAAAGTTCGGTCATGTCGGATTTGACTGATGCGGCCAAAACGCTGGCCAAGTTGCAAGCACTGGGAGTACGCTTATCCATTGATGATTTTGGTACCGGTTATTCATCGTTATCGTATCTGCAAGAATTGGCGGTGGATAAACTCAAGATCGACATTTCCTTTGTGCGTGGTATGACTTCTGATGAAGGCAAAGCGGCAATTGTGCAGGCGGTTATTGCTTTAGGTCATGGTCTCGGCTTGGAAGTGATCGCCGAAGGGGTGGAGACTCAAGAGCAATTGGAAGCACTGCGCCTTTTGCAATGTGACATGATACAGGGCTATCTGGTTAGTAAACCCTTGCCACCGGAACAGGTCGTGGAATTCATATCCCGTACGTGCATTTGAGCCCATTTTGCATAAGCCCGGCAATTCAGAGCATAGCCGCCCTGGAACCGCCGTGCACTTGACGCTTTGACTGTCCAGGCAACCCGCCGTCGGGTGTTTGTGGCGTCCACCTTTCTCCCGTAGCCTTGAACGCAATAGGTGATGAACACGAGCCCAAGTGCCATCGTGTGCCCAGACGCTGAAAGAGTAGTACACGGCATTCCATGCCGGAAACTCACGAGGTAACTGCCGCCATTGGCAGCCCGTCTTCAGAATATAAAAGATGGCATTGATGACTTGCCTCACCACCGTTCGCGGTCTTCCCACGGCAGACACTGGCAAATAAGGCTTCAAGTAACGCCAAGATCCTTTGCGGAAAACCGCATTACCGGTGTGGGAGAGGTAACGGGCGAAATCCCGTTACTCCGCCCCGATCAACGCTTAACTTAATGGGCAGTGTGGTAGCACGTGGGAACGAGACAATTAATTTTAAAAATTCGGCCTATGTTTCTCTAACGAAGAAATGCTTTAACAACAAAGACCGGGCAATCAAGATTAAGTCGATGAGAAGTGATTACATGTTGCCGTTAAAGCCGACACGAGCTGCATAGGTCGGATATTTAATCCGTCTTCCCGGTCAATAAACGCCAGCTCAACTTTTTCGCATCGTCAACAAAGGTAAACACTGCCGGAATTACCAACAAACTCAGCAATGTGGAAGTAACTAATCCGCCTATGACCGCCGTCCCCATCGGTGAACTAAAAGCGGGATCGGCGCCCCATCCGAGAGCAATAGGCAACATGCCAAACCCCATAGCCAGCGAAGTCATGATGATAGGCCTTGCGCGTTTATGGCAGGCATCCAGCAGTGCCTCAAACCGTGACAGATGCATATCCCGCCTTGCAACAATCGCATATTCCACCAGCAAAATGGAATTTTTGGTGACAATGCCCATCAGCATTAGCAAGCCGATCAACGCAGGCATCGAGAAACTTTTACCGGTCAGCAGCAATAAGACGAAAGCGCCGCCGGTGGCCAAGGGAATCGCTGCCAGGATAGTCAAAGGCTGCATGAAATCTTTAAACAACAACACCATGACCGCGTATATGCAAAACACGCCGACCAACATCGCGGCACCGAAGCTGTCAAACATATCGGTCATCATTTGAGCGTCGCCGAATTCGGCTAGGCTGACGCCGGCCGGCAATGATTTTAATGTTGGCAATTGCATCGCTTCGGCGCGCACATCGCCCAATTCCCTCCGTCCGAGCTCAACATCCAGCGTGACTTGTTGCGCGCGGTCATAACGCTTGATGACTGCCGGTTCGCTGCTCATTGTTATCGTAGCAACCTGGGCAAGCATGACGGTGCCGTTTTTGCTGGGTATCGGCAAATGCTCCAGTGCTTGAAGATCCGAACGCAGCACTCTGGGCAGTTTTACCCGTATAGGTAATTGCCGTTCATTTAAATTGAACTTTGCAAGCAATTGCGTGGCATCGCCCGCGCTGGCGATACGAAGCGTTTCACCGATAGTCGCGGCGGTTACGCCCAAATCGGCTGCTTTGGCAAAATCGATTGCGACACTGATTTCCGGCTGCACCAAACTGGCGCTGGAAATAATATTGCCGACGTTTTGCAAACTGCGTAAGTCTCGTTCCAGTTTAGCGGCCGAAGTCCGCAATAAGGCCGGATCTTCGCCTTTAAGCACCAGTTGCAACTTATTGCCGACATCTTGAAGCCCAACGGTAATGCGGACGCCGACCTGCCGGCTGAGCCTTTTCCTGAGTTCCACTTCAATTTCCTGCTGGGTGCGTTCGCGCTGCTGTTTCGGTTTTAACAACACGGTTAATCTGGCTTTGCGCACTTCGCTGTTTTGCCCTGGTGCATTTGCGGCGTTGAACAGATCGCTGCTGCCGATCAGGCTAAAAACTCCGATGACGTCTTTTTCGCTTACCAATGCGTGTCTGGCGCGTTCCGCGGCGTTGAGCGTTTCTTCAAGCGTACTGCCAGGAGGCAGCTCGATATTGACCCGTGTTTGCGCATAATCGGTAGGAGGCACGAAACCTTTCGGCAGCAAAGAAAGCAACGCCAGCGAGCCGGCAAAAAAAGCCAATGCCGCTACAACCGTTATGCCTCGATGTTGTAAGCACCAGCTCGCTGTTTCCATATATAAACTCATCAAGCGCGAGTTTTGCTTCTGCGGATGCTCTTCCTCGGGTTTTAGTAAATGCGCGGCCATCATTGGCGTCAGCATACGCGCAACCAGTAACGAGGCAAAGATCGCCAACACCGCGGTCCAGCCGAATTGCTTAAAATATTTGCCCAGCATGCCGGTCATAAATGCAGTCGGCAAAAATACCGCGATTAACGCAAAGGTGGTTGCGGTAACCGCCAGGCCGATTTCTTCGACGGCATCGTTTGCGGCCTGAAGCGGCGATTTGCCCTGCCTTAAGTGGCGGGCGATATTTTCGATTTCAACAATCGCATCGTCCACCAGCACACCGACGACCAACGCCAGCGCCAGTTGGGTCAGCATGTTGAAAGTGAAGCCGAAATATTCCATGCCCCAGTAGCTCGGAATAATCGATAGCGGCAGCGCGACCGCGGCTATCAAGGTGGTGCGCCAATCGCGTAAAAACAGCCCCACCACTAAGATAGCCAGCAGGGCGCCTTCATAGAGTTGGCGCATCGCGCTGGCGAAAGTTTCCTGGGCTCTTCGCGTATTGTCCAGGATTTGCTCTATTTTTAAATTCGGATATTGTTCGGACAGCCGTTTTATTTCCTGCTGCACGGTTTGGGCGACTTTTACTTCGTTCGCCCCTTCCGTACGGCTGACTTCGAAGCCGACAACCGGCTTGCCGTTGAATAGCGCCAGGCTGCGCCGTTCCTCTATGCTGTCTTCTATGTCGGCAACTTGGTCAAGACGAATGGATTTGCCGTCAGCCAACGGCAGGTGCAACGCTTTTAATTCATCCAGCGATTTAACGCTGGCCAGGGTGCGCACCGATTGTTCCGCTCCGCCTACATTACCGCGTCCGCTCGGCGCGTCTTGTTGGACCTGGGCTAATAAATGCGAGATATTAGCCGCGGTAAAGCCGAGCTGGACCATCCTATCGGAATCAAGTTCGACGCTGATTTCCCTTGCTACACCGCCTATGCGGGTTATCTTGCCGACGCCTTCCAAGCTGAGTATGCGTTTGCTTAAAGTGTCGTCTACGAACCACGTTAGATCTTTTTCATCGATTTGGTCGGACGAAACGGCATAATGCAGGACGGGCGAGCCGACGTTGACCACTTTAGTGACAATAGGGTCGTGTACGGCGGCGGGTAAATCCGCGCGTATCGTGTTGACGGCGTCGCGTACTTCATTGGTGGCGTCCGAACCGTTTTTTTCCAATTGAAATTCAACGGTAATCGATGCCGTGCCTTCAAGCACTGTACTGTAAATATGCTTTAGGTCTTGCAGATTGGCTACCGCATTCTCAACTTTTTTTACAACTTCGGTTTCCAATTGCGAGGGCGTTGCGCCGTCGTAATTGATAGTGACAATGACTCGCGGCAACTGGATATCGGGATATTGTTGAACGCCCAGCGTTCGAAAGCTGTTGATGCCGAAAAAACACAGCATCATAAAAAATACGATGGCCGCGATAGGGTTCTTGATCGACCAGGCGGAGATATTCATATTCAGCCTGGATTTGCAGAATTGACCGGGTCGGCTTGAACGCTAATTAAATCGCCGTCGTTTAAAAAACCGGCGCCGCTAACAACAATATCGGCGTCGCCGGCCAGACCTTCCAAAATTTCTATGCGATCGTTTTGGCGGCGACCGACCTGCACTTTGATTTGCCGGGTCCTGTTGTCCGGGGCAACTGTAAAAACATAGTTAAAACCATCGCGTAGAACAACCGCTTGCTGTGGCAGGTTAAGCGCATTCGTTGTGCCTAACAGAAACTGGCCGCTGGCGAACATGCCGGCTTTGACTTGCGTGCTTGGGGCTAAATCGACATAGACCAGCGCATTGCGGGTTTTAAGGTCTATCGTCGGTGCGATCATACGGACGGAACCTTTGATTTGTTCTCGATTCGGCAGCGTAAGGATAGCTTCGTCGCCGATTTTGATTTTGACCAGATCGGCCGCGGTAACTTCCGCCCGCCATTCGAGCCGGTTTTTCCGAATCAATCGGAACAATTCATCGCCGCTTGTTATCACCGCGCCCAGCGTTGCGGTTCGCGCGGAAATAACACCGTCGTCCGGCGCAAGCACTTGGGTATATCCGAGTTGCAGTTGGCTGGACGCCCGCCTTGCTTTTGCCGCGGACAGTTTCGCTTCCGCCGTTTGTTCAGCGATTAACAATTGGTTGATTTGCTGTGCCGGTAAAGCGCCCGATTTTTGCATTAACCGGGCACGGGCTGCATTGGCTTTGGCTTCCGTCAGCATCGCCTCGGCTTCGGTTACCATTGCGCCTTGCTCGGCCAAGCCTTGATATACTCGGTCTTTGGATAATTCGGCAAGCGCTTGGCCTTTGTGTACCCAATCGCCGACATTGACGTTTACGGCGCTTAATCTCAGGCCGTCTATCTCCGCGCCGACAATCGCTTCCTGCCAGGCAGCGATATTGCCGCCGGCAGTCAGCCTGATCGGCCATGCTGCTACGGCTGGTTTAGTGGTGTTTACAATTAACGAAGGCTTTGCTTCTGCCGTTTTGGCTTGTCCGCTTTGGCTTTTGGTTGTCGTTAACGCCAACGTTGCAATGACTGCAAACGCAATGATGGCGGTAACAATGAGTTTTTTGTTATTTGTCATGGCTTGGAATTTTGCGGCCGGCAATCAACATGCTTCTTGTGCAGCCATTAAGCGGGTTTTACTGGAATGAATTTCGCTTTAATCAACGCATCAGGCTGTTAAGCGGCGAATGATTTTTTGCGGAATGTGGCTTTGAAACTGATCATCTCGATTGTTCAGCTGCAATTCTAGCCCAGGCTGACAAAATTTGCGACTTGCGGATGGCTGCGATGGCAATGCCAACTATTTAAACCGCTATTTATGTTAATAGAAATATCTGTTTTATTCGCTTTATGCTTTAGTTTGTAGCTGCCACTTTATTATTTTATACTGGCTTTGTTAACCATAAAGATTTTGTATCGTTAATATTAAATATAATTAATTAAGTTTTTTGGGGGGGATTTAAATGGCAATATACAAAAAAATAATCGAAGAAAATTTTCTGAAACTTGGTATAGATTTAAATAATAAAGATTTAATTGAAATTCATAACGATCAATTTTACAAAATGGTTTTAAATACGGGATTCCTCGGTTTAGGGGAATCATATATGGCCGGGCATTGGGATTCAAAATGTCTCGATGGATTTTTATATAAGGTCTTTCTTAGCGAATACGATCAAAAAATACCTCTTTCTTTCCAGGTAATTGGCGCCAAGCTTTTAGCTAAGATATTTAATTTACAATCGGTATCGAGAGTTTCTCAGATTGCCCACCATTACGATATCGGCAATGATTTATATAAAATAATGCTGGATAAAGAGCTTAATTATAGTTGTGCCTATTGGAAAAATGCCGAGACATTGGATCAGGCTCAAGAGAATAAACTCGATTTAATTTGCCGGAAGCTGAATCTGGAAAAGGGCATGAAAGTCTTGGATATCGGTTGCGGTTGGGGCTCGTTTGCAAGGTATGCTTGCCGGCATTACGGTGTTGAGGTCGAAGGATATACACTATCGATCGAACAAAAAAAATTGGCCGATGAATTAAATAAAGGTTTACCGATAAAAATACATTTGCAGGATTATAGAGAAATATCCAATAAGTACGACAGGGTGGCGGCTATTGGCATTCTTGAGCATATAGGCTATAAAAATCACAAAACTTTTTTTAACAAAGTGGCAAGCTCATTAAATCAAGACGGATTGGCATTTATTCATACGATCGGCAATCCTTATTCTCAAACCAGCGGAAATGTTTTTATAAATAAATATATATTTCCAACTGGCATGGCGTCCTCTATAGCGCAAATAGGTAAAGCCGTGGAACATATACTGATTATTGAAGATTTACATAATATCAGTCCACATTACGAATTGACTCTCAAGGCGTGGCACAACAACTTCATTACCAATTGGGATCAGTTAAAAGGCCAATATACCGAGGAATTTAAACGCATGTGGGAATTCTATCTGCTTGGGGCGCTCGCAAGTTATAGGGCGCGTGATGCTCAATTATGGCATATTGTTTTTAGCAAGCCCGGAGCAAAACAATTGGATATCAGACAATCGTAATTTTACGGATCAACAGCCTGTAGCCGCACAGGGAAGTGCGGCCACGATCAATGACGCTAAGTTATTGATCGTGGAGGAACAGGGAAACCGCGTTTTCCGGCCCCGAGTTGAAAAAAGTGCCAGGAATGGCCTTTTTCAATATCCTGTTAAAGGGCAGCTATTGAAGGAACGGTACTACCGATAGCTTTTTCGTTCAGTTCAAAGGTTCGGCGACCAGCAAACGGTTGATTTGTTCGAGATCGTTTTGCGTCAGGTCGCTGGCCGCTTGTTTTAGCTTGATGCTATAAATCAGATAATCATAGCGGGCACGGGAAAAATCCCGTTTCGATTTGAACAAGTTCTTTTGCGTGACCAGTACATCGACCATGGTTCGAGTGCCGGCATCAAATCCGGCCTGATTCGCTTCCAACGCTTTTTGCGCCGACTTGATAACCGAATTTAAAGACTCGACGCGGCTGATGCCGGTCATTAAACCGCGATAGGCAAAATTGATCTGACGCTCAACCGCAAGCCGGTTTGCGTTCAGGTTTTCTTTCGCGGCTTCATATTCGAACGCCGCCTGGCGGGTTTTGGAATTGACCATGCCGCCTTCGAACAAAGGAATATTCATTTGCAGGCCAACGCTTTTGGCGTCACCGCGAAAACCGAAACTGCTGGAATTGTCCGATATGCCGTAGCCGGCCACTAAATCCAGGTTCGGCAAGTGCCCGCTTTTTTTCAACTCTATGGTTTTGCGCGCCGCTTCGCTTTGATTGAATGCTGAAACAATACTCAGATTGTTGGTTTGCGCTAATTGATTCCAAGCCGCCATATCTTCAGGTACCGGCTTAAGCAAGGGCAATTCGTTGCCTAAAGGATTAAGCTCGGCTTCATTCTTGCCAATGATTTCTTTTAACAAATCTTTTTGATTATCGAGCTGATTGGCCGCCTCGATTTCACTGGTAATGGCCTGGTCATAGGCCGCCTGCGCTTCGTAAACGTCGGTTATTGCAACAATGCCGGCTTCGAAGCGTTGTTGGACCTGTTCGAGTTGATGCGTTATCGCTTGCTTTTCCGCTTGAGTAAAATCCAGTGCGTCTTGGGCCGCCAGCACGTTGAAATAGCTTTCGGTGGTTTTTGCCATCAGATTTTGCAGTTCCGCTTGGTAGTTGGCTTCCGATCCGGCGATTTCATTGTCGGACACACTCAGCTCAACCCAGTATTCCCAGCGAAACAAAGGCTGGTTTAATTTGACGTTGAACGTGTTATTCCAGTATTCCTGGTGGATTGCAAAACCCCGGTAATCCACCCGCGACTTGGCCTTGGCATTGAAAAAATACTCTCTGTTGACCGCCGACTCGGCATAAACGGTCGGCAGTAAGCGGGCAATGCTTTGTTCTTTGGTTTCCGCTGCCGCGGACAATTTGGCTTGGGCTTGATGCAACGCAGGGTTGTTTTGCAAAGCCAACACAAAAGTGTCCGATAAGTTTTGGGCTCTTAAAGAAGGAACAGCGCTGGTTAAAACAATTACGGCAAGATATATCGACTTTCGGGTTTGCTTGTTTGCCACTATTTTTGCTCTTGGCTTTAATGATCGGGTTTACAGGCGAGTTTTTAATTAAAAACACTCGATGACAGTAACTTATACAGCGTTCATCAGGCTGTTCAAACTATCGATTCCGTAACGCTGCGGAGCGCCGGAATGGCAGACATCCTTGCCTTGTAATTTACCATCGATCAAATATTCGCTACCCATTTTTGTTTGCGTCCACATTAAAATTTTATCGGTTGCCGGGGTGGGGACTTTGGCTAATTCGGCAATGCCTTTGATAACCGCCAAACCATGAGGCACATCCTCCAAATAGAAGCGGCATTGAAAGTCAGGAATATAGCCGCCTTCGACTTCAATCATCGGCGTCCGGATTCCGGCATAAGCGCGATTGGTGGCAATACAGGACCGAAACGACGATTTATCGGTAATGTCATCGGCATAAGCCGATTGAATCGAAAACCTTAAAGGCAACACCGTGCAAAGATCAAGATTCGGGATTTTTTGTTCTAAAGTCCGGCAAATCAGCTGCAACTCATCATCCATTGCTTGCAGCAGGTCGGTGGCTTCCTGACTGATGTTTTCGTAAAAAAGCGGAGATTCCGGATAAGGCGTTCCGTCCCAGTCGCGAAACAAATCGTACGAGATCGCACTGTGCAGCAATTGATTGGACGGATATAAAGTTACATTCAGAAAGTTTTCCAGAATTAATACCGGCATCAGCAGTAATTTGCTCATCAAATCGGAAACATCATGGGCGCGGCAAGCAGGCACGGTGACTTGCGCATCAAAATCCTTGGTTCCCAAAATGTTGACTTCCTGTCCGGGCTTCACTGTTTTGCACATCCATGGAATCGTTGCCAGGCTGAAAACCGTTGCCGTGGCATTAAAGCGCTCCAGCCAATGTTTCGCTTTCCAGTTAAAACCTCCGGGCCCTGGAATCGCGCCGATAAAGGTATTTTTATCAAGGAAAGGGATGATCTTTTTTAATACGCCTTCTTCAACGTGAGACGGAACGCATAGCAAAATTAATTGGGAGCCTGGAATAGCCTTGGCCGGATCATCGGTTACCAGATCGGGGCGCGCCAACACATCACCTTCCTGCCGCCTGACTAAAATCCCATTATTGACTGCCATTGCCTGATCAAGAAAACGCGCTCTTTCCGCGCTGGAAACAAGCAAATTAACTTTTAGATCCTGCCGTGCCGACAATAATCCGGCAAAAACATGACCGAGATTACCGCAGCCGCATATAGTCACCTGGGTGACTTTTTCATTGCCGGCGTAAAGCGAGTCTTCTTCGGCATCAACAGCGACTAAATTTTTCTGAGCTTCGGGAAAAGCTTGCACAGTTGCCAGTAACAAGGCCGGGGAAGGAATAACGCGCTCGTCGCTGGAAATCATATTGACGATTTCAGAAGGGATTCCCGTTTTCTGGCTGAACTGTTCAGCGGAAATGTTCCGGCTTGCTAAAGACAGCTTTAGCCGGTTTTTTAATGCTTTGCTGCGATAGATTGACATATTGATTTGGTCCGTAGTTATTGTTTTTAGCTTAGATAAACATCTTGAAGAATGGATATTGAATTTGCGCCGGTAGATGGAATTTTCGCTTTATCGGCACTGTTAATCTCAGATGCAAGCAATACCGTCGCAGATCAAGCGGGCCGCAGCTTGAAGATCGGGGGTATCGAAGCCCTCCGTAAACCCGCTATAAATCTTCTCCAGCAGATGAAGAGCTTCGTCTTGTTTGTCTTGGTTAATCCACAACCGTGCCATGCTGGTCGCCGAACGCAGTTCCAGAGATTTCACTTCTTGGCTGTTGCTGACTGTTAGCGCACGATCAAAACAGGCTTCCGCTTCATCGTGCCGGAAGAGCGTCATCAGACACTCACCCTTAAGCCGATGCAGTTCCGCTTCAAAATGATGATCGTGCTTATTTTCGCCTTCATCGAGCGCGCCATTCAACACATTCAGCGCCTCTTCCGCTTGCCCATGATGCAACAGTGCTTCGGCCAGCGGAGCGCTAAAGCTGATCACGACACCGGCCATCGCGATGCGCATTTTATCGATGCACTGGCTGATTTGAGCAGCACCTTCGATGTTGCCCTGCATGGCCAGCACCCAGCCTTGCTGCATGGTGTTGGTTATCAGCCAAATCGGAAAGTCCATTTTCTGGGATAGCAAGATGCCTTCTTCGGCGAAAGTCAGCGATGCATTCAAGTTTCCCGACCACCGTTGCAAAGCGGAGGCAAATGTCAATATAAAGCCTAAGGTATTAGGATGGTCAAACTGCCGTGCTCGCTTGACCGATAGTCGGCTAATTGCTTGCGCTTGCTCGGGGAAGCCCTGAAACCATAATATCCACGATAGAAAAGCCTGGCTGGTAACGCTGGTAATCCTGCCTGAATCATCGGTCTTGATGTCTTGACCGATTACACAGTCAAGCGCAATAGATTGTTCCTGATGAAAGCGCGAATCGGCAAACTTGCCCATCCAAAACAGGGTATTGCCCAAGAAGTGATGAGCCTGCTGAAGCATCTGCGGGTTGCCGCTTTCTTGAGCCATGGTTAATAGTTGGCTACCTAGTTTGAAAGCTTCCGTATTATTACCTAATTCAGGGTGAGAGCTTATCCCGATGCAAAGGCCAAGCTGTGCCTGGAACAGGCCGGGAGTATTGCCGATCTTTTTGGATAGCGCCATCGCATCGTAAAAAGCCTGTTGCGCCGCGGCATCGCCAAAGCCTTGGGTTGCCTGCAAAGCAAAGCCAAGACGAACTTGCAGGGCAAACTCCAGGCGGTCTTTTTCAATATCGTCAGGCAGGCCGTGCAGAGATTTTAGCCCGGCTTCCAGATATTTGACGGTTTCAACATTGCTGGAATACAACGGAATGCGTTGCGCGGCCTTTAGCCAATAATCGAAAGCCTGCCGAATTTCCCCGGCCGCATCGAAATGCCGGGCAATAAGTTCGGGTTGAATCTCAACAACCTCGGGAAAATCGGCAATCAGCGTTACTGCGATACGGCGATGTGCCGCTTGCCGGTCGGCCTTGGTCTGCAATCCATAGGCCGCCTCCTGGATCAGCGCGTGCTTGAATTGAAAAATCGTCGCGCCGGCGTCCAGAATCAATCCCGCATTCAGCAATTGGCGCAAGGCGTGGCCAAGCTGCGAAGCGTTGAGCGGGGAAAGCTTGCGCAACAAATCCAAATTGAACTCGCGCCCGAGGGTAGCGGCAAGCTGCGCCGTGTATTTCGCTTGGCCCATGCTATCCATGCGCGTCATCAACAGATCGTGCAGCGTCGCCGGAATTTCGGCATGACTATTCAGGTCGACTATCTTGGCGATCTCCTCGACAAACAGCGGCACGCCATCGGCTCGATCCATGATGCGACGAGCGGTTTCAGGCGGAATATCCTTCCTTATCGTAGCGATCATTTCCATCACCGCGTCTCCGGAAAGCGGCGGCAATGCCAACGTTGATATGAGACTGTTTTTCCAAGGCGGGGCAAACTCAGACCGGGCAGTGAATAAAGCAAGAACCGGAGTTTTTTCCGTTTGCTCAACAAACTGCGTTAATAGTTCTAGTGTTGAAGGATCAATCCAGTGCAAATCTTCGACGATGAACAGCACCGGCTGTTGTGCTGCAAAGGATTTCAATATTTTTAACAGGAATGCGCTGATCTGTTCTTTTTGTTTTTTCGGCGATGCAGTCGGGGCTTGATAAAGCCCGGCTAAAGGCAGGAAAAGTAACTGAGCCAGCAGGGGAGTCGCATATAGTGCCGATTCCGGGTGAAATTCATCGATATAGCTTGCGAGCTTGTTGAACTTTGTCTCGGGCGTGTCATGACGGGTAAAAGCTAAGATGTCATCGAATGCCGCAATTAATGGTTGAAAAGGCGAGTCGGTAAACTCCGGAAAACACCTTAATTCAACGACAGCATGCGGTCGGCCGGTCAGCCGTTTTTTCAGGATGCGCAGCAGCCGGGACTTGCCAATGCCAGCTTCGCCTTGAATCAGGACAGTATTGTATTCGCCTTGCGAGATGCCATCCCATAAGCGCATCAGTTCGGTTATTTCGGCGTTGCGCCCAATCAATGGCGTTAATCTTGCTGCCGCATCCAAGCGGCTGCGCGCACCGCTTTCCTGCATTACTTCAAAGACTTCAAGAGACTGCGCAAAATCAGGTAACGAATGAACGCCCAAACTGATGCAATTGAAATACCCTGCGATAATTGATTGTGTTTCCTGGCTGATAACTACCTCTCCATGGCCGATACTACTGCGCATTTGAATAGTAAGTTTTGAAGTTCTTCCAGCCAAATCCATCAGGGCTGTCTCGGTGTCGGCAATGATCACGCCGGTGTGGATGCCGACCTGAGTTGCAACGCCGTCGTCAGCCTGGCGGGTAATCGCCAGAGCGGCTTGCACGGCGCGGATGGCGGCATTTTCATAGGCGTGAGGAAAACCGAAATAAGCCAGCAAATCGCCGCCATAGACTTGCACAATATGTCCTGAAAACTGCCTGATGATTTCAGTGCAGCGAGTCTGAGGAGCGTTTAACCGCATCAGCCACTCCTCGGGATCTTCACTCGCCGAAAAAGCCAATGCGCAATACAGTACCGTCACCTGCCGCCGTTCGACCGGTCTTGTCGAATCGATTGGCGGTATCGGTGTTTCCGGCGTTTCAGGAACTTTTTGCCGGAATTCGCCGTTAACGATACTTTCGGCGAGCTGCCGGATTGCCTCCTTGGGTAACGCGTCCAGCTCATTTTTTAGCTGGCGGCAGCAAATTTCGTATTGACGAATAGCCGCACCGGCTTGTTCGTTTAACGCATAAAAGTGTATCGCCCGGTAATGAGCATCCTCGTCCCAGGGCGTCAGTTCCGTCTGGCGCAAAGCATATTGTACAGCTCTCTCATAGTCGCCTATCTTGCCATAGTCAATTGATAACCGTTCCAATAAGTCAACGGCCCGGCAGTGAAGTTTTTCGCGTTGAGCCTGTAGCCACTCCTCAAAGTCCGGGCAATCGGGCAATGCCAGGCCTGACAGAAACTCGCCGCGATAAAGGCCGATTATTCTCTCCGCATGATGCAGGTCCGTATCGTCATTTTTCGTTAGCGTCGGCGTTTGTTCGATGAAATCCAGCACATCGATATAACCCGTCGGGATGAAGCGGATGCTGTGTTTGCCCGGCACAAAAATAGTCATGCCGGTCGGCGATTCCAAAGTTTTGCGTAAATTCGCAAGCGTTCTGCGTAGATTGTTCCGGGCTGCTTCGGGTTCGTAGTTATTCCATAACAGCTCTGCCAAAACATCGCGGCGGTGATCCTGTTCCCGTTCCACCGCCAGATAGGCGAGCAGTGCGCGCATCTTATTATAAGCGAATCCGGTAACGGGTTGTCCGTTCAGGTAGGCATCGAAGCCTCCTAACAACATTAGGTTTAAACCATGGCCTTGAAGATGAGAGGGCTGCATTGAACGATTATTGAATGGTGGATTTGTATAATGAAAATAAGTGATAACTGACAGCTATGTAAGTGAGTGCTGACATTATACGTCTAATTGAATTTAGACCAATTTCTGCATTAGCAACAGGCCGGTTACAGCGCCTGCGACCAGGACAGACACGACATGGCCTTCAATGCCGCGAGTCAAATTTTAGATGCCGAACAAAATAACAACCGTACTTTAAAATATTACTGGAAAATGCATTTAATCGGATCGGTTTTCAAAAGGTGGTGTTGGCGTTTATTCGTCGAACCTTTCGCCAGCAGGATCTTGGATTTTTACTTTTTCCGGCTGCTGCAAGGTAGAATCATAGGCGCGGACCATTTAACCGGACAGCCATGCATTCTTGCGTTCAACCACAGCAGTTATTTGGACTGGCTGTTGGTTTACCACCTGCTTAACCGTCATTACCACACTCCGGTTTTTTTTCTGGCCAAATCAAAATTGAATGCCAATCCGATATGGCGTGCGTGTATTCGCCACGGCCAGGCTATTGTGGTCGACTACGAACAGAAACAATCCATTCGCAAAGCGCTTAGTGAAATGCGGGCGCATCTTCTTGCCGGCCACATAGTCGGTATTTTTCCCGAGGGCACGCGTTCCGCCGATGGCCGCTTGCAAAGCCCTCAAGCAGGCGTTGCCTGGCTGGCAATCCAAGCCGGAGTTCCTATCGTTCCGGTCGCGTTACAGGGATTTTACGAGGCTTGGCCGCGCCATCGCCGCTTTCCCGGCATAGCCCGTTGCACCATTAGAATAGGGGAGCCGGTTACCGAGTCGGCCAATACTGATCGGCATCAATTTACCCAAAAGCTTATGGACAAGCTTGGGCAGCTTTTAGCGGAAACGGATTGATGAGTTCAGCTGCTTTTTTCGATTTGGATAAAACGCTTTGGGCTTGTTCAGGAGAGCGGGCTTTTGCCGGTTATCAATTCCGTCAAGGAAGACTAACCATAGCCCAACTGGCTAGCGTTATTTACCAGTATTTTCGTTATGAGCTGGGTCTCATAGATGATGTCGATACCCTAAAGAGAAGCGTGTTAAGGGAGCTTTTTGCCGGCGAAGCCGTTGCGCCATGCATTGAAGTTTACACTGCGCATTTTCACCGGCACCTGTCCCAATTGTTATTTCCCGAGATGATTGAGCGTGTGCGTAGCCATCAGCAGGCAGGCGATAAAGTCGTTATTGTTTCAGCGGCGCTGGATTTCATTGTGTCTCCTGTCGCGGAACTGCTTAACGCCGACCAGTGGTTTGCCACCCAACTGGAGATTGTCGACCGCAAATTTTCCGGCGACGTGTCAGACCGTATCCATTACGGTGAGGCTAAGGCCTTGGTTGTCAAAAATTATGCAGATAAGCACGGCTTGGATTTGGTCCAATGCCATGCTTACGGCGATCATTGGGAAGATCGCTATATGCTGGGTATCGTCGGCCATCCCGTCGCCGTCAATCCCGGCCGCCGCTTAGCACAGTTAGCGCAGCATCAGCAATGGACAACGCTGGTTTTGCCGTCCCCTCTAAAGGGCAGACGCTCCGGCCTACTCTGATTCTCAGATAACTTAACACTACTTTACGCTACTCAGATTATGCCGATTATCCAAGCGCCAAGTCTTGCCGACGTTTTGTTACAACGTGCCCAATTGCAACCCGACCGTTTGTCGCATGTTTTTATGGATCATATCGATGGAGAACAACACCAGCTGACTTATGGGGATATCGACTGCCGGGCCCGCGCTATCGCCGGACGCTTGCAAACGATTAATGCCCGGCGCGTACTGTTGATTTATCCTCACGGACCATCGTTTTTCCTGGCTTTCATGGCTTGCTGGTATGCAGGGGTCACGCCGATTCCTGTTTTTCCGCCGCAGTCCCGGCGTGGCATGGCGCGTATCGATGCGATTTTGCGCGACTGCACGGCAACGCATGTGCTTTCTTCCAGCGATTTGATGGCTAAAGTCGTGCCGTGGTTTCAGGAAGAGGGAGTCGGAACGGGACTGGAATGGCTGGATACTGACAGCGTGCCGGATAGCGAAGCGGCGGGTTGGCACAGCCATTCCATCGATCCAAACCAATCGGCTTTTATCCAATACACCTCCGGCTCGACCGGCAATCCCAAAGGCGTCGTGGTCAGCCATGCCAACCTGGTCGCGAACGAGGCGATGATTACGGAAAGCTTCGGCCACGACGAAAACACTCGGGTTTTCAGTTGGCTGCCGTTTTATCACGATATGGGCTTGATCGGCCCATTGTTCAATACGCTTTATGCCGATTGTCAGAGCTATTTCATTCCGCCGCAAACTTTCATTCGCGACCCGATGCAATGGCTGCAAGGGATTTCCAAATTCCGCGCATCGACTACCGGAGGCCCTAACTTTGCCTACGATCTTTGCGCCCGCAAAGCGACGCCGGAAAATTGCTCTGGGCTGGACTTAAGTTGCCTGCAAGTGGCTTTTAACGGAGCTGAGCCGGTGAGAGCCGATACCTTGCGCCGCTTCGAACAAGCTTTTGAACCCTACGGCTTTTCGCCGTCCGCCTGGTTGCCGTGCTATGGCATGGCTGAAGCCACGCTGTTTATCAGCGGTCGAAGATCGGCTCCGGTATTTAAGCAGCATGAAGGCAAGACGCATGTGTCCTGCGGCAAAACTTGGGGAGATTGCGAAGTGCTGGCAGTCGATCCGAATATGAGCCGGCCGGTGGCCGATGGCGTTGTGGGGGAGTTATGGCTGAAAGGCAGCCATGTCGCGCAAGGCTATTGGAACCAGCGGGAAGAAACTTCGCTCAATTTCCAAGCGCAACTTGAACAAGGCGGTGCATTCTATTTGCGCACCGGCGACCTGGGGTTTATGGACCAGGGAGAAGTTTACGTCACCGGACGGCTCAAAGACCTGATTATTTTGCGCGGCCGCAACCTTTACTCGCACGATCTTGAACTGGCCGCCCAGGAAGCGCATAGCGCGCTACGACTCGATAGCGGGACAGCTTTCGCGCAGGAAACTAACGACGGCGAAGCGCTGGTATTGGTACAGGAAGTCGAACGCTCGCAATTACGCGGACTCGACGTTGCCCAAGTATTCGCCGCGATACGCGAGGCGTTCTGGGACGATTTTCAAGTACAAGCCGATGAGTTGGTCTTGGTCAAGCCGGGCAGCGTTCCGAAGACCACCAGTGGCAAGGTTCGTCGTCAGGCTTGTAAGGAAGCGCTGGAGGCCGGAGAGCTTCCGGTTATAGCAAGATGGCGGCGCGAAGCGCCAATTGAAACATCGGTAGCGGATACTGTTGCCGTTTCGCATGATGCGGCATCGGTTCAGCAATGGCTACAACGCTATCTGGCAAAAAAAACCGGTGTAGCCGCACAATCCATAGACGTTGACACACCTTTCGCCGCTTATGGTTTGGATTCGCTTGCGGCGGTGGAATTGTCCGAGCAATTGGGCGCATGGCTCGGCGTGCAGCTGGATAACTCGCTGGCTTTCGATTACCCGACACCGGCGCGCATGGCGGAGTTTGTTGCCGCCTCACCGCAAACCGAGCGCGCAAAAGCAAGTTCGGCTGGCGGTAAAGACGATACTATTGCGATTGTCGGCATCGGCTGCCGCTTTCCCGGAGCCGGCGGCCCTGACGCATTCTGGGAATTGTTAGCGCAGGGTTTGTCGGCGATTCGCGAAGTTCCAGAAGGGCGCTGGCCGGCGTCCGGTTCGCGCGAGCGTTGGGGCGGATTTCTTGACGACATAGATCGATTTGACGCAGCGTTTTTCGGCATTACCCCAAAAGAAGCCGTGCGCATGGACCCGCAACAGCGTCTGCTTTTAGAAGTTGCCTGGGAAACGCTGGAACATGCAGGCTATTCCGCCGACAACTTGCGGGGCAGTTCGACCGGCGTGTTTGTCGGCATCAGCAGCACCGATTACTCGTTGGCGCAACTGACAGCTTACGAAGACTTGAACGCCTATTCAGCTACCGGCAACGCACTTTGCATCGCAGCCAACCGCTTGTCCTACGTGTTCGATTGGCGCGGACCGAGCAATGCAGTCGATTCCGCCTGTTCCTCGTCGCTGGTTGCTTTACACCAAGCCTGCCAATCCATACGTGCCGGCGACTGCAATCTGGCCTTGGCGGGCGGCGTGAACATGCTGTTGATTCCTCATTGGAGCAAAGTCTTCGCCGAAGCCAACATGCTGGCCGAAGACGGCCGCTGCAAAACCTTCGATGAGTCGGCCGACGGCTACGTGCGCGGCGAAGGCTGCGGCCTGGTTCTGCTCAAACGCCTGTCCGATGCCCGCCGCGACGGCGACAACGTATTGGCGGTTATCCATGGCTCGGCGGTTAATCAGGACGGACGCAGCAACGGCCTGACTGCGCCTAACGGCCCCGCGCAAGAGGCGGTCATCAAAATGGCGCTGAGCCAGGCCGGAATCGATCCCACCCAGATTGCCTATGTCGAAGCCCACGGCACCGGAACGGTTCTGGGCGATCCTATCGAATTTCAAGCCTTACAGCGAGTTTACGGCCAGACCGCAACGCCGCCGTGTGCATTGGCTTCGGTGAAAACCAATATCGGCCATCTGGAAGCCGCGGCAGGCATTGCCGGTTTGATCAAAACAGTGCTCAGCTTGCGTCATCACAGCATTCCGCCGCATCGCAATTTCAAGCGCCTGAATCCCAGCATCAATCTCGATTCCAGCCGGTTTTTTATTCCCGATCAATTAACACAATGGCCGGAAACGGAACAATCCTATGCAGCGGTCAGTTCGTTCGGTTTCGGCGGCACCAATGCCCATGTCGTGATCGGCGCCGGCGATCCGCAAACCCCTGACGACGCAAGAGTGTTGCCTCGCCGCTCGATAGTATTGCCGCTGAGTGCAACCAATCTGGCTGAGCTGAAAAAATTAGCCGGCCGGCACGCAAACTATTTGCGCTCGCATCCGGACATCGACCTCGTGCGTTATGCGTACACGGCTGCAAGCGGTCGGGCGAAGTTAGCCGAGCGCGGGGCTGTTTCAGGTTATAGCCGGGAAGACTTCATTGTCGCGCTGGATGCGTTGGCGGCCGGTGAAACGCCTCGTCAGGCGCTGACAGGTCGAAGCCCGTCCCAACGTCCGCCGGTAGTATTTTTGTTTACCGGCCAAGGTTCGGAATATCTGGGCATGGGGCAAACGCTGTATCAAGAAGAACCGGTATTTCGCGAAACTTGGGAAGCTTGTCGCAACATTATCATTGAAACTAGCGGAGATGACCTGCTGGCCGACGCGTGGGGAAGCGATGAAGATAAACTCCGGCAAGCTCGCACTACCCAACCGGCATTGTTCGCACTGCAAATCTCATTATTCCGGCTCTGGATGCATTGGGGCATCAAGCCCGATTACGTAACCGGCCACAGCCTCGGCGAGTTGGCCGCAGCTTGCGCGGCGGGCATATTTTCGCTGGAAGACGGCATAAGGTTGGCATTGGAGAGGGGCCGCTTGTGTCAACAACTGGCTGCGAACGGCGCGATGGCGGCAGTTTATTGCGATTGGGATCGCATCTGCCGGGTTCTTGGGGAAGATGCGAACGCTTTATCGCTTGCGGCTATCAACCGTCCCGACCTGGTCACCGTATCGGGACGCGCCGATAAAGTAGCGCCGCTGCTGGACAGGCTGGAAGCTGCCGATATTCGCGTCAGCCGATTGTCGACCCGCTATGCCTACCATTCGGAAGCTCTGGATCCAGTGTTGCAGCCGTTCGCCGCAATGGTCGATTCATTGCATCTTAATTCTCCAAATATACCGATGTTGGCTTCATGCCGTCACGGTTCCGGCGCGCCTGATCAGCCCGATTATTGGGTAGCGCAGTTGCGTTATACCGTGGACTTTGCCGGAGCATTGGCAAAGCTTCCCCAGGAACAACCATTGGTGTTCGTCGAAGTCGGCGCGACTCCGCATTTATTGCCTTTGTCGCGTGGCGTTGCCGGAAGTCGGGCGGCATCCTTGCGTCCAGGCCGGGACGATAAAGAAAGCATGGCCGAAGCGTTGGCCGCGCTCTATTGCGCCGGGGTCTCTGTCGATTGGCGGCAGGTTTATACCGGCGTTAAACCTTTGGCCGGATTGCCCACCTATCCGTTTGACCATAGCCAATCTTACTGGTATCGCTCTCCTGTTGCTTCCGAGGCGCGCCCTACGGTAGAGCGTCCGCCGGAAGCCAGCGAGACTTTGCACTATCGTATCGATTGGGAGCCGGTAGATATATCTCCAGAACAAAGATCCTCCTCAGTAGGGCGTGCCGTGCGCGCCTTTGCTGCCTCGGAACAACAAACACAGTGCAGTTTATGGTGGCTTATTCCCGGCGATCTCGATTTGACGGATGCGTTGGCCCGTCAACTCCAGGCACGCGGCGAGGAAGTGCTTGTCGCCGACGAGAAACCGCAAACCGTGGACCGGCCCTTATCTCCCTTATCTATAGTCTGGCTCGAAGCAGACGGCGGCAAGCAAAGCCTTGTCCGTCTGGCCGATTTGGTGCGCGAGTTGGAAAGCACCGCTACGCGTCTGAACGTCGTGACCCGCTGCGCTCAACAAACCGGAATCAACGATGACAGCGTCCAGCCCGGCCACGCGCTGCTTTGGGGAATGATGAGGTCGTTGGCCGTCGAATATCCGGCGCTGGCCGGAGGGCTCTACGATTTACCTGCATCCGTCGATGCCGATCAAGAAGCAGCTTGGCTGGCCTCAGCGCTGCTGCAAAGCAATGAAGACCAACTGGCATGGCGCGATGACGGCAGCTATGCGCCGCGGATCGTCGCAGAACCCGCGAACTGGACCGAGCAACGCTATAGCGCCGATTCGCAAGGCGCTTACTTGATTACCGGCGGCTTGGGCAGTCTCGGGCGCAGGACTGTGCGCTACCTGATCGAACGCGGTGCAAGACATATCGTGGTGACGACCCGGCAAGCCGAGCCGGATCGAATCGATTGGCCGAACACGGCGGTCGTTGAAACCGTAACCTGCAACCTGGATGACTCCGAAGCTTTGGCGTCGCTGATCGGCAGTTTTGGCGATACACGGCCGCCACTGCGCGGCGTAATTCATGCGGCAGGTGCGGTCTCGCTGCTGCCGGTCGGCGAGTTAACGGCTGAAAACATGCACGAGGTTTTAGCACCGAAGCTTGCGGCGGAACAATTGGGACAAGCGGTTAGCGGACAGCCGCTGGATTTTTTCCTTTGCTATTCGTCGATTGCCGCAGCCTGGGGCAGTGCAGCGCTTGCCCATTACGCGGCAGCCAACCATTACCTGGATGCGCTGGCCGCGTTACGCCGCCAAAACAAGTTGCCTGCGACCAGCATTGCCTGGGGACCTTGGGCAGGGGGCGGCATGGCCGAGGAACAGCACCGCGAACGTCTGGCTCAGTCGGGAATAACCGCTATCAGCGATACGGCCGCGTTCGCGTGTCTCGACCGGGTGCTGGTGGAACGCCCTGTTTACCGCATCTGCGCTCAAGTGGATTGGCTTCGTTTGCGCCCGTTATTGGAAAGTCGCCGTGCTCGGCCATTATTAAACCGCCTGCCCGGAGTGTGTGTCGCCGAACCGCTTGCCGTTGCCCGCAACTGGCAACGCGACGAACTGGACGACTTACTGCGCCGGGAGTTGGCGCAGGTCATGGAATTGCCCGATCCGGCTGCGCTCGATGCCGAGTTGGGCTTTAACCTGCAAGGCATGGATTCGCTAATGGCCGTGGATTTTAAAAATCGCGTGGCAAAAGCGCTGGGAGTGCCGCTGGCCGATACCTTGGCGTTCGATTATCCCAATTTGCGACGACTGGAAGATTATTTGTGGCAGCTCATCCAAGGTAGCCGAACACAAAAAAACACCGCCAAAACCGCCGCGCGTACAGGCAGTCCTATCGCCGTGGTTGGCATGGCCTGCCGGTTTCCGGGCGGCGCCGATTCCCCGGAGCGGTTCTGGGAACTGCTGAGTAACGGCGTCGATGCAATCGGCCCGATGCCGTCCGAGCGTTGGAAGTTGGACGATTGGTGGAGCGCCGATCCTGATGAATTGGGTAAGTTTTATACCAGGGAAGGCGGCTTTATTAATGAAGTCGACCGCTTCGATCATGAGTTTTTTCGCCTGTCTCCGAGAGAGGCGGCGCTATTGGACCCGCAACAGCGCCTTGCGCTGGAAGTGGCCTGGGAAGCGTTGGAGCGGGCCGGGGAAAATGCATTGGCCTTGCGCGATTCCAGTGCCGGTATTTTTGTCGGCATCGGCAGCCAGGATTACCAACAATTATTGCTGGACGGTGCCGCGCCGGAAAGTATCGAAGTGTACACAGGCACCGGCAACACCATGGCGTTTGCCGCGGGACGTATCGCACATTTGTTGGGCGTGCGCGGGCCTGCGTTGGCGGTGGATACGGCGTGTTCATCGTCGCTGGTGGCGGTACATTTGGCGCGACAGGCGCTTGATAAGGGCGAGACGGATTGCGCTGTCGCTCTCGGCGTCAGCCTGATGCTGTCGCCATTGGCGCAGGTTTATCTGTCCCGTGCGCGGGCCTTGGCTCCGGACGGACGCTGCAAAAGCTTCGATGCAGAAGCAAACGGCTACGGCCGTGGCGAAGGCTGCGGCGCAGTGGTGTTAAAGCGCCTGGACGATGCGTTACGCGACGGCAACCCGGTATTGGCGGTTTTGGCCGGATCGGCAATGAACCACGACGGCGCGAGTAGCGGCCTGACTGTGCCGAACCAGAAAGCCCAGAGCGAATTGTTGCGCACCGCGCTGGCCGATGCCGGATTGCCATCTTCCGCGATAGGTTACCTGGAAGCCCACGGAACCGGAACCGCATTGGGCGATCCGATTGAAGTTCACGCTTTGCAGGAAGTTTTCGGCGAGCATCGCACTGTAGACAATCCTTTGTATTTGGGTACGGTGAAATCGAATATCGGCCACCTGGAAGCTGCGGCCGGTATGGCGGGCCTTATGAAAGCCGTGCTTGCAGTCGGCAAAGGCTGCTTGCCTGCGAGCCTCCATTTCAAGCGCTGGAATCCGCACATTCGCCGCGATGAAACGCCGTTGGAAGTCGTCACCCGTTTGCAGGACTGGAACGCAAAACAGCCGCGTAATGCCGGAGTCAGCGGTTTTGGTTTAAGCGGAACCAACGCCCATATTATTGTTCAAGAGTATGTAAAAGACGTCGATTATCAGGCCCAGGAAGCCTGGAGCCCGCCGCTGCTGAAACTGTCCGCGCACAGCGCTGAAGCGTTGCAGGCGCTTGCCCGCCGCTATGCGGAGCTGTTTGCCGCGAATCCTGATAGCGCGGCGATTTGCGCGGCGGCCAATTCGACGCGCGGAGACTGGAATTTCCGCTTGGCGATACCCGTAAGCAATTCCGCCGATTTGTCTAAAGCGCTTGCAGAATATGCGGATGGGCATGTTTCCACCGGTCTGTATGTCGGACAAGCCGGAGGCAAATCACCTCGGGTGATTTTTTACTTGGCGGACAGGGCCTTGTTGCCTGCTGAGTTAAACATGCTTGATATTCCCGAACTATTAACGGCTTGTGCAGCACTGTCGGGCGACACTACCCAACACGATTGCCGGGCGTCGCTACAAGACGGTGGCTCGGTGTTTACGCAATTTGCCATTCAATATTCGATGACCGCTTTGTGGTTGAGATGGGGGACCGAGCCGGCTGCAATTTGCGGCGAGGGCGCGGGCTTGCTTGCCGTCATTTGCGCGGCAGGTGCTATTTCTATCGCTGAGGGCGTCTCCCTGGCACGATTGCTTGCGAGCGGCGATGCCGAAAGATTTTCCGATGACTGGGAGCGTTGCGAATGGCAAGCTCCGGGGATTCAATTATGTAATGCCTCCGGGGCGGAAATAGTTAGCAAACCTTGTTCCGAAGCGTTTTGGCAGGATGCGGCCGCTTCCGGGCCGGCACCCGGCATGGATTGCCAATGGCTACTGCATTTCGCGTATGGAGCGACTCCCGCAGACACCGAAAGCTGCCGCCATCTGGCCGTGCTGCCGGTTGGTAAATCTATTGGTTCCGCTTTAGCCGATACGCTGGCCCGTCTTTATGTTTCCGGCGTCAATTTTAATTGGCAGGCGATTTGCGGCAGTCATAAACAACATGCTGCATTGCTGCCGACTTATCCTTTCCAACGCAGCCGTCATTGGGCCGCGCCTGCTCCGTCATCCGGCAAGAAAGCTTTGCCGCGAACCAGCCAAAGCGCGGAAATGTTGCTGGGGCGGCATGTGCGCTCCCCGCTGTTGCCGGAACAATGGTTCGAGCTGGAATTGGATGCACGGCATTTGCCTCATATCGGTGACCATCGCTTATTTGAAAGCGTGGTTGTCGCAGCGGCGACTTATGTAGCGATGGCGGCTCATATCGGCCGCCGCCTGTTTCCGGGCAATACCGTAGTGCTGGAAAACGTGCGTTTATTGCGGGCCTTAACCTTAGCCGATGACGAATCGCGTACTTTGCAATTCATGTTGCGGCCTGCCCAGGAAGGTCAATTTGCGTTCGAAGTGGTCAGCCTGGAAAACGATGTCCACCACGAACACGCCAAAGGTTTGCTACGTTCGACAGCATCTGTTGCTAGCGCCGAAAGACTTGATTTGCCCGGCGTGCAAAGCCGTTGCCGCGAACAAATGGCCGGCAGCGATTTTTATGACGGTTTTTGGCAGCTCGGCTATCACTTGGGGCCGATCTATCGCTGGATCGATACGGTTTGGTCAGGCCCCGGCGAAGTATTATCGCGGCTTTGTCCGCATCCTGAATCGCTGGGAGAAAACGAATGCGGCCATCCCGGTTTGATAGATTCCTGCTTTCAAACCTTGACCCGTTGCATTCCCGAGGAATACAGCGCGTTGCTGGGCGGAGTGGCCTTATTCATTCCCGTTGCAATCGATAATGTCCATTTTTACAGCGGCCTGGAAGCCGTGCATTGGTGCCATGCAGTTCTGCTGGAACAGCGGGCACATGACCTGCTGACCGCCAATTTGCGGCTGTTCGATGCGCAAGGCCGCTTGGTCGGAGAGATAAACGGGTTCTCGGTCAAAGCCGTGCCGCGTCATCGTTTGGTCGGTGCTAATCTGGCCGCGCCGGTTAATTACGGCCTGATGTGGCAGCGGTTGGATCGGCCGGTTCACCAGTCCGCCAAGCAAAATTGGCATTTGGTTGGCGAACAGGCTGAGCGCAACGCTATCGCCAACGCTTTAGAGCATGCAGGGCAACACTGTAAAACATTTAGCTGGACCGAACAAATCCCCGAGCAGGATGCCGAGGTGCTGGTATTGTGCTGTCCGGAACCGGTTGCTGCGGCGCAACCGAATAGTCATGTGCTGCGGCACAGCGCTTTTGAATCGACGTTGGAACATCTGCTGCGCCAATTGCGGGGTTGTATTTCAGCGCCGTCTTTAAAAGCCGTGTGGCTGGTAACCCGAGGCGCACAGCCGGTGGATCGGCATGCTGTCGAAGAGCTCGACTCCGGGCTGTTCAGCGGCATCCATGCGGTATTGTCCAACGAATATCCCAATGTGTTCGTCGGCATACTCGATCTGGATTTGGACAGCGATTTTGGTGACTACCAAGAGCTTGCCCGCTGGCTGCCGCAATTTCGTGAGAATCGCTTAGCCATCCGTAATGGCGCGGCGTTTGCCTGTCGGTTGCAACCCTGGAAGCCCGAGACTGCCAGAGAACGTTGCCAAGCACTCGATAGCCGTTCCCGTGGCGTACTGGATGCTTTGGTTTGGGAGGAGGCGGTACGTGGAGAACTTGCCGCCGATGACGTGGAAATTCGCGTGGTTTCTTCGGCATTGAACTTTCGCGATGTGCTTCAAGCTTTGGATATGTATCCCGGCGAAGCCACCGCTTTAGGCGGCGAATGCGCCGGACAAGTGGTGCGCGTCGGAGCAAACGTGCAAACACTGGCGGCCGGCGATCCGGTATTTTGCTTGCTTGCCGAGGAAGGCTGTTTACGCGATTTCGTACGCACTTCCGAGGACCGGGTGTTCAAGCTTCCGCCTGAATTATCGTTTGACGAAGCGGCAGGCATGCCGGTGGCTTTTCTTACCGCCTACCACGGTTTACGGGTGCTGGCCGGTTTGAGCAGCGGCGAGTCGGTGCTGATTCATGCCGGTACCGGCGGCGTCGGCATGGCGGCGATACAAATCGCCAAAGCCGTCGGCGCGCATATCATCGCCACCGCAGGCAGCGAAGAAAAACGCCAATACCTACGCAGTTTGGGTATTGCCGATGTCGGCGATTCCCGCTCCACTGCTTTTGCCGATACGGTGCGCCGCGCTACCGGCGGGCGCGGCGTTGATGTGGTATTGAATGCGTTGGCCGGAGACATGCTTACCGCAAGCATGGACGCGCTTGTGCCGAATGGGCGCTTTGTCGAAGTTGGCAAAGCGGACATTTGGGACGAAGAACGCTTGAGCCGGAGCTATCCCGGCATCAGCTACTATCATTTTGATTTGGTGGAATTGCAGCGCAAGCAACCGTCCGCGATTGCCGACGGCATAGCCGCGATACTCGGCGATTTGGCGGCCGGGCGCTTGCAGCCGCTTCCGTACCGGCTGTTTTCCAGGACGGACACGGCGGATGCGTTCCGTTACATGGCCCAGGCCCGGCATCGCGGCAAAGTGCTGCTGCGCCTGAATGCTCCACGGAATCCTTCATTTAATGTGCGTGCGGATGCGTCTTACCTGATCACCGGCGGCTTGGGAGGTCTGGGGCGGTTTTTCGCGCACTGGCTGGCAAGTCAGGGGGCAGGAGCTGTATTGCTGACCGGGCGCAAAGCGTTGGATAGCGAGGGCGAAGCATTTTTAGCAGAGCTTGAAGCGCTGGGCTGCAAACCGGCTTATGTTGCTGTGGACGTCAGTGATTTTAAAGCCCTGACACAAGCATTGGGTCAGCATAATCCATTGCCGTTGCGCGGCATTATCCACGCGGCCGGGGTTGCGGACGATGCGCCGTTGCATCATCTGGACTGGCCGCATTTCGACCATGTGTTGGCGCCGAAAGTCAGCGGGGCTTGGAATTTGCACCTGATCAGCGCTGATCTTCCGCTCGACTTTTTCGCGCTTTGTTCCTCGGCTTCCGGCTGGCTAGGCAATCCAGGACAGGCTAATTACGCCGCAGCCAATACCTGGCTCGACAGCTTCGCGGCTTGGCGCAGAGTTCATGGCCTGCCGGCCCTGAGCATTGCCTGGGGACCGTGGTCAGAAGCAGGGATGCATGCCCGCCTGACTGCCGGTCGTAACCCGGATAGCAACGACATGGGCACGATTGCGCCGGAACAAGGCGTTGCGGCTTTGGCCTCGCTACTTGAGTCGCGCGATGTTCCAGCGGCTTTGGCGGTATTGCCGTCACGGGCGGAAAATTATCTAAAACAGGCTGCACCGCCGGCATTGCGTCCGCTGTTGGCTGAGCAGTTGCGCAGCGTAGGCAACACTCAGGCACCGGCCCGGCAACGTCTTGACGAGGATTTTGGCCGCTTGCCGGAAGCCGAACGGTATCCGTTCCTGCTGGATTACCTACGCCGGCAATTAGGTCAGTCTTTGAGTTTGCCTGCCGCTGAGGTATCGCCGGATGCGACACTTGAGTTGCTTGGCCTGGATTCGCTGATGTCGGTTGAAGTGGTCAACCGGATCGAACGCGACTTCGGGCTGCGTTTGAATGCGGATTTTCTGACCCGGTCGTCCAGCCCGCAGGAACTCGCTGCCGGCTTGATGTCTCGTTTGCAACAGCAAACTCAGCCTATCGTCGAAGAGGTTGATCTAAAGCTGATAGACGATGTGAGACTGCCGGAAGACTGGTCTCCTGCGGATGAAATCGCCGACTGTTGGCCGCCTCGTCGTATTTTGTTTACCGGAGCCACCGGCTATCTCGGCGCTTATTTACTGGCGGAACTGCTTGAGCGCACCGACAGTGAAATTTACTGCCTGGTGCGTGCGGAAAATGCTGAAGCCGCGTTTGAGAGATTGTGCCGTAATGCCGAATATTACGGATTGCCTACCGCATTGCCGGTCGAGCGCATCCGGCCGTTGGTCGGCGATATTGCGCAGCCGTTGATGGGCTTGGATCAGGCGGTTTATCGGCAGTTGACGCTGGAAATCGATGCGGTGCTCAGCGCCGGCGCTCATGTCGATTTTACTTTGCCTTATAGCGACCTGCGCGGCAGCAATGTGTTCGGTACGATGGAGATGCTGCGTTTTGCCGCTACAGGGCGCCGCAAGCCGTTGCATTTTGTGTCCACACTGGGGCTTTTGATGAGTAAGGCGCGTAGCGGCAATGATTCTGCTCTCGAATCGTGGCCGCCGGATTGCGAAGGCGAGAGCCTGGTCAACGGTTACGAGCAAAGTAAATGGGTGGCCGAGCATATCCTGAAACTGGCTGAGGACTGCGGTATGCCGATCGCGGTTTATCGGCCCGGCTTGCTGACCGGAGACAGTATATCAGGGCGCTTTGTCAACACCGACCAGTTCATCGCGCGATTCCTGAAAAGCAGTATCCAGCTGGGTTGCATTCCGGCATTGGCAAACGGCGTCGAGATGCTGCCGGTGGATTTTGCGGCGCAGGTGATTGTCGCAGGCTTGCAGAGTGTTACGAGTCTGGGTAAGGCTTTTCATATTCGCCATCCTGAACCGCTGGTTATCGCCGAGGTGGTCGATGTATTGCGTTCCAGGGGATATGTAATGGATATCGTGCCTTATGCCGATTGGCAGCAGCGCGTCCTGGCCGGAACTGACGACGATAGCGGCAATGCGTTGATTCCGTTTCGGAACATGATTGCCGGAATGGATCAGCGTCATGCGGAATTCCCGCCGGTAGATGATACTAACTGCCGCGAAATTTGCACCCAGGCCGGGATTAGTCATCATTCTTCCGCGGAGTTACTGGAGAGTTATTTGCTTTATTTTGAAAACAGCGGCTTTTTGTGAGTTAGACTTGGACGGTTACATGCTGATTCCCAACCTGGAGAGACTGTGAAAGTATTCGTTTTAGAACAAAATCAAAGAATTCACCACGAAGGCACGAAGGACGCGAAGTTTCCAATGCATTGATTTAAAAATAATTGTTTTTCTCTGTGCTCTTCGTGTCTTCGTGGTGAATGTGCTTTTAAACTGATTTGGATAATACTTTCACAGCCTCTGGAGCTTGGAAACCATCGGAACGTTGTGGGTTAGACCTTCCAGGTTTTTAAAACCTGGAAGGTCTGCATATCGGCAAAATTTTTGTGTATAACAATCAGCACACTACGTGAGAATCAGGAAACTCAAGGCGCGCACGGCACGCCCTACGAGGAAAAGTCTTTCGTGCTTTTCGTGGCTTTCGTGGACAATGCGTAACATCAAATACCTAATGCTTGCTATCTAAACCACATAACCTAGGGAAATCAGTCTATGCCGAATAATCAAAGAGAACCCCATCGCTGGGGATTTCGCGATACTCGTTTCACCCTCAACCAGGACGGCTCCGTTGCGCTCAGCGGTAATCGCTATTCGATCTGTGGGTATGCGATGCCTTATTTCATCCCTTTCGTCGAAAGCCTACTCCAGATCCGTTTGCCGACGGAACAGCCGGCCATAGAACGTACCGAGATTCAACTGCCTGAGCCCAACTGCAACGAGGCTTTTTGCGTGACATTGGCACTAAAGTTTTCTGCCGAACAGATCAGTTTTTCCGATGCGGTTCGTTTGCCGCATAGCCACGGACAAACCACTGTCGATGAGGTCTATCAGGTGCTTTACGGCGAGCTGCCGAAACCGGTAGACGCGGTTTTTTATTGTAACGATACAGCGGAAGCCGAAGCATTGGTGCAATTGGCGGCCGAGCACGACGTATGCTTGCTGCCCTACGGCGGCGGCACCAGCGTCAGCAATGCGTTACGCATTCCGGCAGACGAACAGCGTATGGTGATTGCCGTCGATACCAGCCGGATGAATCGCATAGTCAGCCTGGAACGAGACAACATGCGAGTCACGGTGCAGGCGGGCATTGGCGGCGCGGATTTGGAACAGCAACTCCGTGCGGAAGGTTTCACTCTGGGCCATGAGCCGGACAGCATCGAGTTCTCGACGGTCGGCGGCTGGATTGCGACCAATGCGAGCGGCATGAAAAAGAACCGTTACGGCAACATTGAAGACGTGGTTGAGTCGATGACGGTGGTGACGCCGTCCGGGACTTTGCAAGAATCGATGCGTGCGCCGCGCGTTTCCGCCGGAAGCCGTTTGCATCATCTGCTGTTCGGCAGCGAAGGCAACTTCGGGTTGGTTACGGAAGCGGTGTTAAAGCTGCGCCCTTTGCCCGAAGTCACGCAATACCAGTCGATCCTGTTTCGCGATTTTGCCGCCGGCATTGCGTTTTTGCAGGAGCTTTCAAAAGGCACTGTCTGGCCGGCCAGTATCCGGCTGGTCGATAACCCGCAATTCCGTTTCGCCCAATCGCTGAAACCGGCGCTAACCGGCTGGGCTGATTATAAACACCGTCTGCAAAAGTGGTTGCTGACTTCGGTGAAAAAATTCGATACGGAAACACTGGCGGCCGCGACCATCGTGCTTGAAGGCAGCGCCGATGAAGTCATTGCCCAGCGGCGCGCGTTGGATCGGCTGGTTCGGCGTTACGGCGCACTTTACGGCGGAGCGGAAAACGGCCGGCGCGGTTATCAGCTGACTTATGCAATCGCGTATATCCGCGATTTCCTGATGCGCTATAGCATTATCGGCGAAACCTATGAAACCTCGGCTTCCTGGGATTGCATCCAGACCATCTGCGACGAGGTCAAGCTGGCGGCCGAGCGGGAACATGAGCGCTACGGTTTTCCGGGCAAGCCGTATGTGTCCGCCAGAATCACCCAGATTTATCCAACCGGTGCCTGTATTTATTTTACGCATGGCGCTTCGATATTCGGTATGGAAAATCCCGACCGGAAATTTCACGCTGTCGAACAAGCAATGCGGACGGTTATTTTAGCCAACGGCGGCAGCCTATCCCATCATCATGGAATAGGTAAACTGCGCGCGCCGTTTATTTCGCAACTTTATTCCGAAGCAACGAGAAAAGCTTTGGTCGCGCTGAAACACGAGCTTGATCCGGGCAACGTGTTTGGTGCGGGTAATAATCTGTTCGACCGTAGTTGATCGGTAGGGCACGCCCTACGGCTGAGTTCTCACGGCATGGAACGTAGTTTTTAAGGACAACAAAATTTGTGTAAATGCGGGAGCTGTTTTTCCTGCTTTTCGTGGCTTTCGTGGACAATAACCGAAAATTTATTAACCCAAAAAATTTTAACGACATGACTAAATGCGTACTCATCACCGGCGCTTCCTGCGGCATTGGCCTCGCCACGGCCGAATATTTTCACCGCAAAGGCTGGAATGTCGCTGCGTCGATGCGCGAGCCGAATCAAGGCCTTGTATCCGAACGCCCCGGATTAATTCACCCGCGGCTGGACGTAACCGATCCCAAGTCCATTCAGTCCGCGGTGGATGAAGTTCTGGAACGCTGGGGAAGAATCGACGTGCTGGTCAACAATGCCGGCTACGGCCTGATAGGGCCGTTCGAGGCTGCCGACGAGATGCAGGTCCGCCGCCAATTCGACGTGAATGTGTTCGGGCTGATGGCGGTAACTCGCGCCGTACTTCCTTCAATGCGCGAAGCCGGCGGCGGCACTTTGGTGAATATATCGTCCATGGCCGGATACGCGTGCTTTCCCTATTACAGCCTTTACCATGCCAGCAAATGGGCCGTTGAGGGTTTTTCGGAGTCACTGCGCTATGAAGTGGAACCTTTTGGCATTCGGGTTAAATTGATCGAGCCCGGCTTAGTCAAAACCGATTTTCATGATCGTTCCAAAGACAGCGTTTCCGTACCGTCTTATGAGCCTCATGCCGAGAATTCATTTGCGCGCATGGAGTTTTTCCACCGTTTCGGCAATTCGCCCGAAAATATAGCCGAATCGATATACCGCGCAGCAACCGGCAACAGTTCTAAGTTTCGCTATATTTTAGGGTGGGACGCCAGATCTTTGTACGCACTTAAGTATATAGCCCCGGATTTACTGATTCGTAGGCTTACCCGCTTTCTGTTTATCGATTAACAACCAAAAACAACAACAGCCATTACCATGAATTTTAGCTACGAAGACCGCTCCCGCGTTCATCAATACGTATTTAATTGCAGCGATCGATCCTGGATCCAGCCGTACTTCAACCGGCTAGTCAATAACCGCTTGTTGCTCCGCTTACCTTCCGGCTGGTCGCCGAACATTCTCACTTTTACCGGGCATTTATCGGCATGGCTTGCTTTTCTAATGATCTCTATGGATCGGTTCGGTTCTTGTGTACCTTTGCCGCGTGCGGCGATTTTTGTTATTGCGATTTTGTTGACTTTTGTCTATTGCATCTGCGACAGCCTGGACGGCATGTACGCCCGTTACTGGAGAGTGGAAACGCCCTTAGGCGATTTCTACGATCATTGGCTGGATTGCTTTTTAGGCTTCACGGTTCCGGTAGGACTGTTCCTGGCCTTGGGCGCGCCTGCCCATCTGATTGGCTTACTGGCGCTGTGTTACGGTTTTGGCTGGACCGCCAACAATTTGGAACGCAGGGAAAGCCGTTCGCTTATGCTCCCGGTGTTCGGCGCAATGGAGGCAAATTTTCTGGTAATCGGTGTTTTTATGATCGCCGGGCTGATTCCTTCATTGATCTTTTCATCGGAGTTTGAAATGTATTTCCTGATTGCGGTCGGATGCCTGGGTTTTATCGGCGCGGGCTGGAACGCTACCGTTAAAATACGCAACGAAAAAACCGGCATAATCTGCGCATTGACCGGTATTGCCCCGGTAATTATTTGGTCTATGTTGGTTGCTGAAAAAGGCGGACAACAATGGTTTTACGGCATACTTGTCAGTGCCGCGCTTGTGCTGAAATACAACGGCGACATTCTGCGCAATATTCTGATAGGAACGGCCTATAAACCATGCGACTTTATTTCGATAGGGCTTAGTGCGATGCTTTTAATGGTGCATATTGCCCTGAACGGCATCGTGCCGGATTATGCCGAAAGTGTTCTGCTTTTACTCTTGGCTCTGTGGGCGATTGGTATGTGCGGTGTCCAGTTGATCCATACGACACGGTTTTGCTGTCATGAATTGGGCATTCGGGTATTTTTCCTGAGCCGGCAACAACAACGAATGGTTTCGTTAATGGCTGACAGTGTTGTTGAATGAATCGGAGTCAGGACCAAGAAGAATTGCGATGAATTATATTTACCTGTTTGCGCAACTATTGCGTTTGCTTTTTACAGTATGCCGGGCCATCAGAATCGCTCCTGCATCGTCGATGTCGGATACGGATATAGCCAGCAACGCGTACGGTCTCAGTATAGCGGTATCGGCAACGCTTTGGCAGCGAAAGAATGGAAAGCCATCGTGGGCTTCGGTTTACCGCCAGTGGCTGTCGCGATTGCCCGCAGTCGGTGCCGCTCCTTCGTTTTGCGGTTGTTTCGATCCGGCCGACCGGCTGGAGTTGCTGACCGGCAACGCGGCATCTTTCGATAAACGTCATGAGCTTTATCGGGGCGCAAAACAATCGATCGATATCTCAACCTTCTATATTCAGGCGGACGAAGTGGGCTGGCGGACGGCACAGTCGTTATCCGACTGTGCGCGGCGGGGGGTTCGCGTGCGTTTCATAGCCGATCGCTGCACCACAGAACGCAAGATTTTCGAGAATCCGCAAGTGCTCGATGTGATTCGGTTTTTTCACGATGAGGGCATCGAGTTCCGTTTGTTCGAAGATCCCAACCGCCCCTATGATGCATGCCACCACAAACTTCTGATTGTGGACGGCTCGGTGCTTATAACCGGCAGCCGCAATTATGCGAAGCATTACGCGGAAACCGAATGGCGCGACATCGATCTGGTGCTGGCCGGCCCTTCAGTAGCGCGTGTGCAACGTGTTTTTGACGAGACTTTTACGGGTTTTCCGAACATTCATGCCTCCGCTGTACAAGGAAACCTATTTCAGGCAACTTCGCCTGCGGGAATAGAGTCCAATGCCTTTTTTATCTATCTGCTCGAATGCATCCGGGCCTGCCGCAAAACGCTGGATGTCGAAAACGCCTACTATTTCAATCATCCGGTAATCCATCAAGAACTGGCCGAAGCATGCCGCCGCGGCGTGCGCGTACGCCTGCTGACCAACTCAGCGGAGAGCAACGATCTCAATTTCATGACTTACCGGCTCTATGCCGGTTTCCCGGATTTGATCGAGGCAGGCGTCTTGCTTTATCTGCGCCGGGGCAAAGGCCGGACACTGCACGGCAAGTACTTCGTGGCGGACGGCGAATGGATTGGCTTCGGCAGCAGCAACCTCGATTATTTTTCGCCTCGATTTTGTCTCGAACTCGGTATTCAGGTTCGCGACGCGGGCCTTGGCACGTCGCTGACGGCATGGTTTGAACAGGGTATCGCCGAGGCCGGGTTGATGACGGACCGGGCCGAAGCCGAGAGCGTGATTGTAAAGCAGACTATCTCTCGGATTTTCGACCGCTGGCTGCCGGATGTGCAATGAGCGATTTCGCGCGAGTCTCTAAATTCACGCTTTTACTGAGCGCATTTGCACTGTTCTTCCTGTCGTTTTTGATGTCGGGAAACGGCAATGCGTTACCGCAGGTCTTTTTTCAGCGTTATTATCCGGAACAGAAGACGCTCCTGCTTTCGATTGCATTGTTGTCTTCGACTGTAGCGGCTATTGCCGGAATCCTGGTTTCAAGGCGGGTTCATGCACACCGGTTTTTGATTGTCGCATTGGTTTTGATCACCGCCGCAATTGCTGAAGCTTTGCTAGCGGTTAAGACCGTAGAGTATTTCATTGCTTGTCTTGTGCTGGTGCAATTCACCGATAATTTCCTGCTGAACCAAATCGATCATGCGGCTGTAGCCAGGTCCGGAGAGCTGCGTGGCTTTAACGACGGGGTAGGGAATGCGGCGCGTTTGTCCGGCATGCTTTCCGCACCGGCATTCTTTACTGTGTTTGCAGATGATAATACGGTGAAAATGATCGTGATAGGCGTATTGGGCGTGATTGCCATGGGCGGGTGTTTGCGTCTGTTCCGGGTGCAGCCGTTGCCGAAAACCAAAACGCAGGTTTCCGGGCGGCTTTCAGTGCCGGATCGGGTGGACTGGCTGGTGTTCAGTTATGCAATCACCGTTTACTCCGGGTTATACCTGTTTGCCGCGAATATGATTTATCTGCTGAAGGATTTGTTCCATATTCCCGGAGCAGAAATGCGAGGCGGAACAGCTATCGTCACGGTATTCGTTTTTGCGCTTGGAGCTAATGGAATCGCGGCTTTGGTGAAGCGATCGGCACCGGAAACCGTCGGCCGTAGTCTGAAGGCTTCGGCTTTGGCGCTTCCTGCGCTAGCGCTAATCGTTGCGTCAGGACTAATCCTGGCCGGAATCAAGGCCGATTACGTCCTTTGCCTTGCGGCCTCTGCTGTAATTGGCGTTTGCTATGGCATCTTTCTCTGGGGTGTGCGCGATTATTCCTCCCGTGCAGCCAGACAGGGAAAAACAGCGCTGCTGACTTGGTTTAACAACATGGCGAACATTAGTGCGCTGTTCGCCTTCGGGCTCATGGTGCTGCTGGCGTCAGGCCGATCCGGTACGTATTATCTATCGCTAATGTGTGCCATTACAGCCGTGCAGGCGGCCGGGCTGATAATGCTGTTCTGTACCGCTGTTCTAGTGCGAGGCTCGAAACGAGAATAATTGCTCCGGTTGATAGGCGAGGCTTTTCAAACGTCTATTAGTTGAATCTAAGAGGGGGGTAGACAAAATAAATTATAATACCCGCTTTAATTAGAGACGATACCTGAAAGACGACGAATGGGGGTAGTGGGTTAAATCTGTAATTAAGCGTAGCTATCCAAGCCAAACTCGACCTTGTTAATCAGCAACCCGATAACCGACTCATGCAGGGTCTCTAATTTCGAAAAGCAAATGGTTTTTCGTGTGAGCCGCTTAATCCAGGTTCTGAAATTCAGATTCTTACGTTCAATTTTTTGGGTATTACGCTTGCCTACCTGATGCTTATCG
>CAZJOY010000008.1:0-51657 GCA_964547705.1 uncultured Methylobacter sp.
TTGAGTTATTTTATCAACCTATCGGGCTGTCCGTTTTTATTAGACCACTACACATGTCTGCTCATACGAAACTTATGCCCTTTGGGTGTAAAGCTGAGTTGAGCAGCATGTCTGCTCATACGAAACTTATGCCCTTTGGGTATAAGTCCAAAAATAATTGAAAAATCCGACAAAGCCGATAGACTCGATAGCTCCCTCACTCAATACCCATCAAGCCTATGAAAAAAATTCCTATCGGTATAAGCAGTTGTTTATTAGGTCAAAATGTCCGCTTTGATGGGGGGCACAAGCGGGATTCTTATATCACCGGCACACTAAGCGAATACTTCGATTTCCATCCGTTTTGCCCGGAAGTGGAAATCGGCTTGGGCACGCCCCGTCCAACTATTCACTTGGTAAAAACCGACAATGCGATACGCTGTGTCGGCGTCAAAGACCCAGAGATGGATGTAACAGAACGCTTACGCAGCCGCGCTGAATTTCAAAAAGACTTGCACGCCGATTTGTGCGGCTACATTTTAAAAAAGGACTCGCCCAGTTGCGGCATGGAGAGGGTCAAAGTTTATGCAGGGGGTCAACCGCACAAAGAGGGCGTCGGCATTTACGCCCAGGAGATGATGCGCAACAACCCGTTGCTGCCGGTTGAAGAAGAAGGCCGGCTTGGCGACCCCGGACTGCGCGAAAATTTTATCCAGCGCGTTTATGTTCTCTACCGCTGGAAATTAATGCTGGCGGAAGGATTGACGCCGAGCAAGCTGACTCATTTTCATGCGCGTCATAAACTGATCATCATGAGTCATGCCGACTATAGCGAACTGGGACAGTTATTAGCCGGACTCACCAAAGCCAACCTTGCCCCTGTTGCAGAGCAATACATTTTGCAACTGATGACCACCCTTAAAAAGATTGCTACCCGTAAAAATCATGTTAACGTCTTGCAGCACATCCAAGGCTACTTGAAGAAAGACTTAAGCGCTGACGATAAAGCCGAGCTTTGCGAAGTGATTGAACAATATCGCAACGGCCACGTGCCGTTGATAGTACCTTTAACGCTGCTTAAACATCATTTCCGTAAAACACCGGATCCGTACATCGAAGAATCTTATTACATGTCGCCTTATCCGCAGGAATTGCAACTTCTTAATCAACTATAAATATGGCAAAAATTTTAATTGTCGGCTGCGGCACAATAGGTTCGGAACTGGCCGGGGTTTTATCGGCTCAAGGCCATGATGTGACCGGACTAAAACGCAGCCCAAAGTCATCCGCTCTGGATCTCGTCAATTATATCGCTGCCGATATCAGCTCATCCGCCGACTTGGCGAATTTGGACACCGACTTTGCTCAGGCATTTTTCATTGTTTCGCCTGACCGGCGCAATGAACAAAGCTACCGCGCTGTTTATGAAACCGGCTTGAATAACCTGCTGACGAGGCTTCCGAAAACGCAGTGGTTAATGGTCTCATCCACCAGCGTCTACGGACAATATCGAGGCGAATGGGTCGATGAAGATTCCATCGCGGAACCAGCCAATATTACTAGCCACTTGATCAGACAGGCCGAACAGCAATTAATCGATGCGAATCCGGCTAACATCGTGATCCGTTTTTCCGGCATTTACGGACCGGGACGCGAGTATCTATTAAGGCAAGCGGTACAAACGCCGGCCATACAGCAAACTCCGCCTTATTTTACCAACCGGATACATCAACAGGACTGCGTCGGCGTTTTGTCTTTCCTATTGAAGCAGCGGTTGAGCGGCAATGCGTTAGCTCAATGCTATCTGGCCAGTGATGATGATCCGGCTCCGATGTGGGACGTGATGACCTGGCTGGCAGAGCGCCTGCACTGCCAGCCGCCGGTGCTTAAAGCTGTTGATACGGATGCCGGAATGAATAAACGCTGCCGTAATGCCCGGTTAAAAGCATTGGGTTATCGGTTTCAGTATCCAAGCTATAAAGACGGCTATTGGGAGTTAATCGGAGCTCGAAGATGATTTTTTACCACAAAAAATTCGAAATTTTTTCTCGTTCCCACTATCTAATAAGTCGAAACCAACACAATATTCAAAAGACTTTACATAATGGGTCTTATACCAAGTCGGTATTTCTTCGGCCTAACCCTCGTCGTCTTTCTTCAGTTTGTTGCACCGGTAATCCTTGTCGTCTATTTGTGATTCGTCGATCTATTTTTATCGCCCCCTCCGTATCGCCTCCACCCATTAAAGCCATTTCCCAATTACTTAGGCGACGCTTAAATCTTTTATAAGTTCTATTTTCTAAATGATGCAGCTTATCTACTTTATCGATTGAAAATATAAAACTCACCTTATATTTAACGCCCGATACTTTTAAATACGTTCTCCACGCATCCTCCACCAACTTTTTAACCGTAACCATATATTAAACCCTTAACTTTATGGCTGTGATCAGCGACGTAAGAACGAGCCCCTCAGCCACCCGCATACTTCGGATAATCCGTATACCCTTTTTCATTGCCGCCATAGAAAGTATCATGATCCGGCTCATTCAGCGGCAGGTTCTTAGCGAAACGCACCGGCAAATCCGGATTAGCGATAAATGACTTACCGAACGCGACCATATCGGCATGGTTATGTTCAATCGCCCTGTTACCGCTTTCCAGGTCATAACCGTTATTAGCCATATAAGGACCTGCAAAACAGTTTCTTAACGCGACATAATCCACATGCCGCTCACCGGTCATCATGTCGCCTTCCAGCACATGCAAATAGGCCAACGGATAGTCGGATAATTTTTTCGCGACCGCGTTAAACGTCTGCTGTGGTTGGCTATCGCTAATATCGTTAAAACTGTTTTCCGGCGACACTCGCACACCGACACGATGATCTCCCCAAACCGCGATAACGCCCTCAACCACTTCAATCAACAAGCGCATCCGCTTGACAATATCGCCGCCGTAGCCGTCTTCGCGGCGATTGGTGCTGTCCCTTAAGAATTGATCCAACAGATAACCGTTGGCGGCATGAATCTCCACGCCATCGAAACCGGCCTCTTTGGCATTTTTCGCAGCCGTTGCATATTCGGCAACAATACCCGGCAACTCATCGAGCGTTAGCGCATGCGGTTTTTCAAAATCTTTCATGCCTTCATAAGTTATGGCTTGGCCTGTGGCTTTCAGCGCCGAGGGGGCAACTGGCAAAAGATGTCCGGGCTGTAGCGATGAATGAGAGATTCTGCCGGTATGCCAAAGCTGGATAAAGATCCGGCCGCCTTCATCATGCACGGCATTAGTCACACGCTTCCAGCCTTCAATCTGTAATTGGGAATGAATGCCCGGCGTTGCCGGGTAGCCGATGCCGGTCGCCGATATTTGGCTGCCTTCGCTAATAATCAAACCCGCCCCGGCCCGCTGCCGGTAATATTCAACATTCATATCCTGGGGCACATTACCATCGCCTGCCCTGTTTCTCGTTAAAGGCGCCATAATGATCCGGTTGGGTAAGGCTAAATTCCCCAACAATACCGGCGAAAACAGATTGTTTTTATGATTTGTTACTGATGTCATGATGCTCTCCGAATAGATTAAAGACCGTCTTTATTCTGTATTAGATCATCAAATCCTATTGACTGCATGCCTACTGCAATTGCTGAAGCTCTAACCGGCGCAACTTCGGCGCCAGTTTTGCCGTCGTTGCCACAACAGCCAACGTCATCACGCCGCCGAAAATCACCGACGGAACCAGTCCCATCAAACGCGCGGCAATCCCTGACTCAAAAGCGCCCAGCTCATTGGATGAACCGATAAAGATGCCGTTGATGGCGGAAACCCGGCCTCGCATCGTGTCGGGCGTCGCCAATTGCATGATGGTCGTGCGCATGACCACCGATACGCCATCGCAAACGCCGGACAGCACCAACACTCCCCCGGCAATCCAGAAGTTTACCGATAAGGCAAAGCCGATCATGCAAACGCCGAACCCGGCTACGGCTCCCAGCAGCCACCGCCCGGCATTCAGATTGATCGGATAGCGCGCGAGAAATATTCCAGTGATTACGGCTCCGACCGCCGGAGCGGCACGAAGAATCCCAAGCCCCTCGGGACCGTAATGAAAAATATCGTGAATGAACGCCGGCAGCATCGAAACCGCTCCGCCGAACAGCACCGCGAACATATCCAGGGCCTGGGCGCTTAAGATGATCTGGTTGCTGAATACAAAGCGAAGCCCTTCGGCGATACTGGTAAAAATAGGCGCGCTCGCCGCAGGAGGAGGCTCCTCGATACGCAATGACAGCAATGCCACTGCCGCGCACAAGCACAAGCCGGCGGCAAAACCGTAAGCGCTCACCTTGCCGGCCCATCCGACCAGGATGCCGCCTAACGCGGGTCCGGCCACGAGCCCGAACTGGAACACCGCGCTGCCTATGCCCGAGGCTCGCGCATATTGGTCGCGCGACAAAATCAGCGCAAACATGGCGCTATACGAAGGACCGATAAACGCGCGCGCCAAGCCGGTAAAGCCGATAGCGCCGTAGATCCACAACGCGGGGTTGCCTCTTAACCAGCCTATCGATACGGCAGCCAGTGTCAATGCAGTGAAAAACAACACCAGACAGGCCAGAACGCCGAACATGCGCCGGGAATAATGGTCTACCGCATAACCGGCAAACAGCGCGCAGCAGAAATAGGGAATGGCCTCGGCCAGCCCGACCAGGCCCAATGCCAGCGTGTCGTGCGTCAGCTCGTAAATATGCCAACCCACCACAATCGCCGTGACCTGGTAGGCGAGAACGATCAGGATGCGGAAGGACAGTAGCTTGAGAAAAGCGGAGTTCGGTTCATTAAAAGATGCCATAAACGTCTGATAATTAATAGCTACTTGTTTGCCAAGCAGAGCAACTGCGCCGAAATAGATTTTAAGTACACTGTCGTCTTTACAGGCAGCATAAATAGGGATTTCCTTAAAATGATTGTCCGTCTAGTTTTAAATTAAATTGCTTACCAAACAAAAGCACTGGAAGTTTTTCCGATTATTTCAAACTCAAACACTCTTTTTGCGGCTGTGCCGGCAACTCCATAGCAAACATGTAGCGGCAACAAGTGTTCTTCTCTAGGATGGCAGTATCTTGCAGCAGGTGCTTTATCCCAATTAATCAGTCTGCGCTCTCGTTCTTCTTCAGTAAGCTGACTGTTTGAGCAGGTATCAATAAGCCATTGCTGAAACGATTCATTCATCACTTCAGATTCTTGCGTCGGTGACACAAAAAACTCTCTGAGATTATGAAATGAAAAGCCAGAGCCAACAACAAGCACGTTATCTTTTATCAAACCTGCCAACGCCTTACCGATCCGGATATGCATTTCGGGCTGCAAGCTATTGAGTAGAGACAATTGAACACAAGGAATATTTGCATCCGGAAACATAATCTTCAAGGGCACAAACAGACCATGATCAAAGCCTCGCCGGTCGTCAAGAGCGGCTGTAATACCAGCGCTTTTTAACAGATTAAAAATATTATTCGCCAGCTCAGGCGCGCCTGGGGCGGGATATTTAATGTCATAGGCTTCCTTTGGGAACCCGTAGTAATCATATATCAATGATGGAAATGCCCCACTGGTAATGGTTGGCTTAGACTCTTCCCAATGCGCACTGATGACTAAAATCGCTGAAGGCTTTATAAGCGTGGGCGTAACTTCTCTAATAAAATTAATCATGTTTTGATGGGCCTTATCTCCAAGCAAGGGCAGTGGACCGCCGCCATGAGAAAGATACAAAACAGAACCCGGTTGATGATTACTCGATGCGCTGTTCATGTTAACCAACCCTCCTATAGACCATGCTATTTATTCGTACCCACACCTGGGAAACCTCTGAAAATGATCGCCGTCATTGACTGTTACCAACCCGGAACGTTTTGATAAAAGCCCGAGCTCAATGGATAATTTTCAATATCAAAAATATTGTCACTCGCTTGAAAATAATATAGATTAAGTTAAACAAGCAATTACCCTAATAGATAATGACTTTGACTTCAAGTTACAGTATGAAAAGTAAAAGGTAGATCTGGCGTTATTTGTTAGTTACCGGCCTCCATCCCTTGAGCTCGTTAGCATACAAGCATCTCCCCTTCCCAGTAACTGATTTATAGTTTAAGCCGATCCTCTCTGTTTCTTATGATTTTTCTTCCACAGACGAGATTACATACTTCCCAGACGCGTGATACTGAGGCTTTATCCGATATGCCTGAAATGTTGCATCCTTATCAACAACGGCATTTGGCTGCAACACAATCACTTGGGAAGCCTGGATTTTGATCGGCGACCTTGAAATTGACGTCTTTGCGTACCCGATGTGTAAACGGCCGAACATACGGCACGAGTTTCATGCTTTAAACTCCGCATTCGGCCACGGATCGTCATGCTTTTTGCAATCCAAAAACTAGCGACCTATGTCAAAAACAAGCAACCGGATTCCCACGATGTCTTCTACTCTCCCCAAGTTACCGACCGGTATTCAAGGCTTGGATGAAGTCACCGGCGGCGGTTTTCCCACAGGTCGGCCTACACTCGTCTGCGGCAGTGCGGGCTGCGGTAAGACAATGCTTGCAATGGAATTTCTGGTGCGCGGTGCGACGCAATTTGACGAGCCTGGCGTGTTCATGATGTTCGAAGAAAGCGCGGCAGAGCTTACGGCTAATGTACGTTCGCTCGGCTTTGACCTGGACCAGCTGGTGACCGAGCGAAAGATCGTACTCGATTATGTCCATATCGAACGTAGCGAGATTGAGGAAACCGGCGAGTATGATCTCGAAGGCCTGTTTATCCGGCTCGGTCACGCTATCGATACTATCGGTGCAAAACGCGTAGTGCTCGACACGGTCGAGGCGCTCTTTGCCGGTTTGCCAAACCATGCGATCTTGCGCGCGGAACTGCGCCGCCTGTTCCGCTGGCTGAAGGATCGCGGCATGACGGCGGTTATCACCGGCGAGAAGGGAGAGGCATCGATCACCCGCTATGGTCTGGAAGAATACGTGGCCGATTGCGTGATCGTGCTCGACCACCGCGTGACCGAGCAAATCTCCACCCGCCGGTTGCGCGTGCTGAAATATCGCGGCTCGGCTCACGGCACCAACGAATATCCTTTTCTTATCGGCGAGCGCGGCCTTTCGGTGCTGCCGATTACATCGCTTCGGCTTGATCACGAGGCGTCTGAGCAACGCCTGTCCACAGGTATCGCGCGGCTCGACGACATGCTCGGCAGCAAGGGCGTGTTTCGTGGCAGCAGCGTGCTGGTTTCAGGCGCTCCGGGCACCGGCAAGAGCAGTATTAGCGCAGCTTTCCTGAATGCCGCATGCGCACGCGGTGAGCGGGCGCTGCTTTTTGCCTACGAAGAGTCAAGCGCGCAAATCCTGCGTAACATGCGTTCGATCGGCATCGACCTTGAACCGTGGGTGGCAAAAGGCCTGCTGCAAATTCACGCCTCGCGGCCCACGCTGCAAGGGCTGGAGCAACATCTAGTAATGATGTACGACACTGCCCTTGCCTTCCGCCCGAGCGTAATTGCTGTCGACCCGATCAGTAACCTAATGCTCGAGCGTAACGAGTCCGAGGTGAAGCCAACGCAGATGCGGCTGGTCGACTTTTTCAAGCAGCAACAGATCACGACGCTATTTACCAGCCTTACGCCAGGTGGCTTGACGCCGGAAGATTCGCAGGTAGGCGTATCGTCGCTGATGGATACTTGGTTGCTGCTACGCAATGTGGAGTTCAACGGCGAACGCAACCGTACGCTTCATGTCTTGAAATCGCGCGGCATGTCGCACTCGAATCAAGTACGCGAGTTTGTGCTCAGCGATGCGGGCATCGACCTTGTCGACGTCTATCTCGGCCCTGACCGCGTACTGACCGGTACTGCACGCTTGGCTCAGGAAAGTCACGAGCGCATTGCCGCCGAACTGCGCCGGCAGGAGCACGAGCTCAAGCTGCACCAACTGGATAACGAACGGAAAATGATTGAGGCGCAAATCGCCGCGCTGCAAGCCGAAGCGGAATCGAAAACGGCCGAAGCAAACTTCGCCATCGCGCAACAAAACACAAACGCCATGACGCAACTGCGCGGCGGCGTCAAAACCGGCAATGGCCGGACAACAGGAATCCGATGAACGACATCCCATTACCGAAGCATCCGGGAGAAGCACTCTACGAGCTGCGTCTTTACGTTGCCGGCCAGACCCCAAAATCGCTCGCAGCCTTCGCCAACCTGAAACGCATCTGCGAGACTCATCTCGCCGGCCAATATCGCATCGAGGTCATCGACCTGCTGAAAACGCCGCAGCTCGCCGCCGGCGACCAGATTCTCGCGGTACCGACGCTGGTACGCCGCCTGCCCGAGCCGATCAAGAAAATCATCGGCGACTTGTCCAATGAAGAACGCGTACTAGTCGGCCTACAACTGGTGGAGGATAATCCGGTATGAAAAAAAATTCCCCTTCCCTGAGTGAGAATGAGCTCGAAGCAATGAATGCTGCCGCGGATAGCAATGAGCGTTATGTGCTTCGGCTTTACATTACCGGCACCACTCCGCGTTCCACGCGGGCGATTGTCAATATCCGCAAATTTTGCGAAGAACACCTGCAAGGGCGTTACGACCTGGAAGTGATTGATCTTTCCCAACGCCCGGCGCTGGCAGAAGGCGAGCAAATCATCGCCGCCCCCACCTTGATCAAAAAATTACCGCTGCCTTTACGCCGATTCATCGGCGACATGTCGCAGACGGAGCGCATCCTCCTCGGACTCGATCTACGCAAGAAGGACGATAAAGACTCTTATCTCTAAACCTAGCTATCCCTCATGCCGATTCAATCTTCCAGTCAACAACATCTTCTCGCCGAAAACGCCGAGCTGCGCGCCCGGCTGGATGAGGCAGAGGAAACCCTGCGGGCAATCCATAATGGCGAAATCGATGCGCTTGTGGTCGAAACACCCGCCGGTTCACAACTATTTACGCTGCAAGGCCAGGATGCCGAATTAAACCGTTTTCGCGGCGAAATCCTCTCACAAATCAGTGATGCGGTTATTGTTGTCGACGACGATAACCGCATTACTTACCTGAATAACGCCGCCGCGCAGCAATACGGCATCACCGTCTCCGAAGCGCTCGGCCGGCTCGTAACGGAAATATATCAATACCGCTGGCTCCACCCTAGCGACGAAGCCGAAATGATCGCCACCCTCAGCGAAACCGGCCAATGGCGCGGCGAAAACATCCACATCAAAAATAATGGCGAGACTATCCATGTCGAGTCATCGGTAACCCGCCTGCCCCCTGACAAAGACAATCACTCGGGATTGCTCGCCGTAATCCGTGATGTTACCGAGCGCAAACGCGTCGAACAGGCGCTGCTCGAAAGCAAGGAGCGGTGGCAGTTTGCCTTGCATGTGTCGAACCTGGGCGCGTGGGAATTGGATATCGAAAACGGGACCGCTTGGCGTTCGTTACGCCATGACCAGATTTTCGGCTACGACAAGCTTCTACCTCAATGGACCTATGAAATCTTCCTGCAACATGTACTGGAAGAAGACCGCGCTGAAGTGGAGCGAAGTTTCCAACAAGCGCTAGCGGAACATCAAGACTGGAACTTTGAATGCCGCATCCGCCGCGCCGACGGGCCGGTGCGTTGGATATGGGCCTACGGCAAATACCTCGGCCAGTCGGGCGAACACTCAGCGCGCTTATTCGGGCTGGTCGGCGACATTACGGAACGCAAACAGGCCGAGCAAGCCCTGAAAGATGCCGACCGCCGCAAGGATGAGTTTCTCGCCATGCTGGCCCATGAACTGCGTAATCCGTTGGGACCAATGCGCAACGTTGCGCAATTATTGAAAATGGGCGGTTTAGATACATCGCGAACTGCCTGGTGCGGCGACGTCGTCGATCGGCAGGTTAAGCATCTGAGCCAATTGGTTGATGATTTGCTGGATATTTCCCGTATCACTCTCGGCAAGATCGAACTTAAAAAAGAACCGTTGGCAATCGAGGATTTTGTATTGCCGGCCGTGGAAACCATCCGGCCATTGATGGAAGCGCGTCAGCAAGAATTCTCCCTGACGCTACCGCCGCAACGGGTACGCGTCGAAGGCGACCGGGTCAGATTGACTCAGGTCATCACCAATCTTCTCAGCAATGCGGCCAAATATACGGAGAATGGCGGACGTATTGAGCTGGTTATCGAACGCCATAAAGCTGAGTTGAGCAGCTCGTCTGCTCAAACGAAACTTATGCCCTCTGGGTATAAAGATGAAGTTGCAATCCGCGTTCGTGATACCGGTTGCGGAATCGACCCATCTGAGTTACCGAACCTGTTCGATTTATTCTATCAGGTAGACACTGACATCTCCCGCTCCCAAGGCGGTTTGGGCATCGGACTGTCTCTTGTCGATCGGCTGGTTAAAATGCATGGCGGCAACGTGCAGGCATACAGTGCGGGGCTCGGCCGTGGCAGCGAATTCGTAGTCCGGCTGCCGGTGCTGGGCTTAGCGGAAACGGCAACTGCGGACGCTTCGGCTCAGCCATCTTCAACCGATAAACAGCTTCGCATCCTGATCGTCGATGATTACTATTCCGCCGCGGAAAGTCTCGCGTTCGTGTTGGAATTCAAAGGTTATCAGGTCTGGACAGCGCATGACGGGCTGTCGGCGATTGAGATGGCCCAGGCCAACAAGCCGGACGTCGTCGTTCTTGATATCGGGCTCCCGGTCATGGACGGTTATGAAGTCGCGAAAAAGCTGCGGCAATGTGCCGAGCTGGAGGGGCTATTTATTATCGCCCTGTCGGGCTATGTACCGCCGAATGATCTCGAAGAGCTACATGCCACAGGCTTCGACGCCTATCTGGTTAAACCCGTCGACATAGAAAAACTACAAAAACTGCTGGATCAAGATGTCGCTTAGACTTAATTGATATAAGGACGAGTGCTGGAATAAAACGAGCAACGGAAAAAACCACGCTGTACCCGTTTCAAAGGAGTTTTATACGTCATTACCTCAAGGTTAAGCAGCTGCATAGATGAATAATCAAACTTCTCTTTTAACTTCTATTCAGTCAGTGCCTTAGGCAAGCGCAATTGTAATGGTCTAATAAAGCCGGACACTTCTAAGGACAGAATTATAAAGATATTAAGCTCTGACCCTTTAAGTTTCGCGGCTAAATTTCTGGACATGACACAGATTAGTATTTATCCTCACCTGCTGTTGGTATAGCCGAATTTTAACTTTACGCCGGGCGCAGCAGGACAGCGCATTAGTTTAGAGTCCGTTCGTCTTGGCTGATATTCCATGATCCCCCTGATAGCCGCTATGTTTTTGTAAAGAAGGATATTCCTCAATGAGCACCACAGAAATATTTTTTATCGCCCTTTTTATTATTTTTACTTTTCCTTATTTAGTGTGGCGCTTAGGTTCCCTCGATTACTATGCCCCGCTGGTAGTCGTGCAAATCATTGTCGGCATCTTGCTTGGACCTGGGATATTTGGCCATGCGTTCCCCGATGTTTACAGCTTTATTTTCAATAAACAAGTCATCCAATCTTTAAACGGCCTCGCTTGGTGGGGGGTCTCCTGTTTTGTGATGCTTGCGGGCATCGAGATGGACTTGCACCGGGCCTGGGCCAATCGTCGGGAAAGCACCATCACCGCCAGCTTTGCCCTTGGCATGCCGTTACTGTTCGGTTGCGTCGCCGCCTTCGGATTTTTGCAATTTCCCGGCTGGATCGGTGCCGAAGGCCAGCCTTGGCAGTTCATCCTTGGCGTCGGCATGGCCTGCGCAGTCACAGCCTTGCCGATCTTGATTCTGTTGATGGAAAAGCTGGAAATTCTGCGCCAGCCGATTGGTCAACGCATCTTGCGTTATGCAAGCTTAGACGATGTCGCCATTTGGGGGGTGTTGTCGATCGTATTGATGGATTGGGACCGTTTGGGTAAACAAGGCGCATTCCTGGTCGGCTATGCCGTCTGCGCCTATTTGATCAGGAAGCTGATCATTTGGCTGCCAGCCCAAGACCGCTGGTACTTACTGTTCATTTGGTTACCCGTTTGCGCTTTTTTGGCCGATTGGTCCGGCCTGCACTTTATGGTGGGAGCGTTTTTAGCCGGCGTGGTGATCGACCACGATTGGTTCGACCAAAAACAAATGGATTTTATGCGCAACCATATATTAATGGTCGTCATGCCGGTGTTCTTCCTCAGCACTGGGCTGAGGACCAACTGGCAATTGGGCGGTACCGTCGTGTTCCTCGGCGCGGCGGTACTGCTGCTTGTGTCGGTGGCGGGCAAATTGATCGGTCTGCGTATGGCCGGACGGGTACTGAAATGGGAAAAAGGCGAAGCTTCGCTGATCGGTTGGTTGCTGCAAACCAAGGCGCTGATCGAGATCATCTTTGCCAATGTGCTGCTAGATAAACACATCATCACCGATGAAACCTTCACCGCCTTGTTGCTCATGGCCGTGAGCAGCACCATGTTGACCATCCCTGTCGTAAACCCGATGCTGAAACGCCTAAAATCCGTTATTTTCAAAACAGTGAAAAGCGAACCTGTACATGCTTCGGAGCCGCTGCCGGACTTTGCCGGTAAGCATAAGAAGATGGGTTAGAACTTATACAGCACAGCCAACAAGCACGGCTGGGCGGTGAATTCTTAAGAATTCACCGCCCAGCCGCCACCAAACGCCTTGTATATATTAATGAGTGCCTGCAATGCGCCGCTACGGCTTGAAACCAGGGCGATTTCAACATTAAGCAAGTTACGTTGCGCATCCAATACTTCAAGGTAACTGGTAAGGCCATTGTCATAGCGCAGCCATGCCAGCCTTAAGTATTCACGTAAGGCGACGACTTGGTGGCTTAAGGCTTGGACTTGTTCTTGAGTTTTGCTGTTGTCCACCAGCGCATCTTCGGTTTCTCTAAAGGCTTGCAACAGTGTGTTTTGGTAGCTAAACAATGCTTGTTGTTCACGCGCTTCGGCAGCTTTTACCTGGCCTGCAATTTTACCTGCATTAAACAGCGGCATGGCTAAGCCAACTCCGTAACTCCACAGGCCTGCCGGCCCCGACAATAGGTGGCTAAAGTCGGCACTGGAACTGCCGAGTGCTCCGGTGACGGTGAATCTAGGGAAATACTGGCCTTTAGCAACGCCGATGTTGGCATTGGCGGCAATTAAATTTTGTTCGGCCTGGCGTATGTCCGGACGCCGGGTTAATAATTCGGACGGCAAGCCCGCCGGTATGGCCGGTGGATGTAAATCGGCTAACGGTAAACCGCGTTTTACGGCATCGGGATTATGACCCAGCAGCACATTCAATTCATGTTCTTTTTGTGCCACCAATTTTTCCACCACCGGAATTAATGCGGCCGCATTATATTCTTCCGATTCCGCTTGGCGTACCTGAGCTTCAGAGTTGAGCTCGTTTTCAAAACGCGCCTTAACGATGCGATAAGCTTCTTTGCGGTCAACCAATGCCCGTTTGGCAATTTCCAGGCGCTGGTCAAGTTCGCGTAATTGCACATAAGAACGAGCCACGCTGGTGACCAGGGTAAGCACCACGGCATGGCGAACTTCTTCCTGTGCGAATAGGCCGGCTCGGGCGGCTTCCGTGGCACGCCGCAATTTCCCCCAGACATCGATTTCCCAGGACAGGTTTAACGAGGCTTGAATATTGTCGAACTCAGGCGTATCGCTGGCGCCGAATTCGGCACTTGAAAGCTTTTGGCGTAGGCCTTCTGCGTCGCCAGAGATCTGTGGAAATAAATCGGCACGAGTAACCCGGTATAATCCCAAATATTCTTCCACTGTCGCCGTGGCGATTTGCAGGTCTTTGTTGTACAGCAACGCCTGTTCTATCAGTTGTGTCAGTTGGGGATCGCCAAATTGTTTCCACCACTGCCTATCGTTGGCCGCGGCGGTTTCTGCGGGAGCAAAACGCCACGCATTCGGGGATGTGGTCACTGGTTGTTGGTAATCCGGGCCGATCATAAAGCAGCCGGTCAGGCTCAAAGGCAATAATAGAGAAATGGTAGTACGGCGCATGATTAGACTTCCTCTTTTGCAACAATGCCATTGAGCCGTTTTGCCCTGGCTCTTTCCAACAGCACAAAAAACAACGGCACGAAGAATACCGCCAACAAAGTGGCGCTGACCATGCCCCCCATAATGCCGACACCGATTGAATGACGGCTGTTTGCGCCCGCACCGGTGCTAAGAACCAAAGGCAATACGCCAAGAATAAAGGAAAAAGAAGTCATCAGAATCGGGCGGAATCGCAACCGGCAGGCTTCCAGCGCGGCCTCCAGCGCATCCATGCCCTGCTCTTGTTTCAAAGCAGCAAATTCGACGATCAGAATCGCGTTTTTGGCGCTCAGCGCAATCAGTGTAACCAAGCCGATTTGGAAATAAACATCGTTCTCCATATGATAGATCCAGACTAACAAAAAGGCGCCAAACAGGCCGAAAGGCACCGCCAACATTACCGCGAAAGGCAGTATCAGCCTTTCGTATTGAGCCGCCAGAATCAGGAATACCATAATGATACCGTAAGCGAACGCTGATCCGGAAGAACTGCCGGAAGCCTTTTCCTGGAAGGATTGCCCACCCCAAGCAAATGTCATGTTGTCCGGCAGGGTCTCCTGTGCCGCTTGCTCCATAGCTAACATGGCTTGGCCGGAGCTAAAGCCCGCTGCCGCATTGCCGTTGATGCGGGCCGCGGAGAAACCGTTGAAGCGGCTGATAGAGTTGGGGCCGCTGGCGTAATGCATAGAAACTAAGCTGGTAAGCGGTACCATTGCGCCGGAGCGACTGCGCACAGACGCTTTTTCAATATCCTCAGGACGGCTGCGATATTGCGCCTCCGCCTGTAACAAAACCTTATAGGTACGCCCGAATTTGTTGAAATCGTTGACATAGGTCGTATTGAACAGGCCTTGCAAAGTATCGAACACATCACCGATGTCCACGCCCAAACTCCAAGCTTTTTGTCTGTCTACGGTAATGGATAACTGTTGCGAGTTAGCATTAATAGAAGAAGATAGACGTTGCAATTCATGGCGCTGGCTGGCTTTGGCTATAACCTTTTGGGTCATGATCTCCAGTTCGGCGGTATTGCCCTCCCCCTGATTCAGCACCCAAAATTCAAAACCGCCGACCATGCCAAGGCCTGGGATTGAGGGCGGATTCACGGGCATTACAAATGCCTCTTTGATGCTGGAGAGTTGACGCCTCAGGCTATTTAGCACATTGTCCGCTTGCAGTTCGGTTGCGGTTCTATCCTTCCAGTTTTTTAAGGCCAGAAATAATACCGCAGCATTGGAGGCATTACCGCCATCCATCATGTTCATGCCGGCAATCGACGCCACATCGCGTAATGCCGGGCTTTGTTTTACCATGTCTTCCACTTGCTTCACCACTGCGTTGGTGCGGTCGAGGCTGGCGCCATCGGGCAGTTTGACGATAGTAAACAAAGTGCCTTGATCTTCGGGAGGAACAAAACTGGTGGGAATGATCTTAAACAAGCCGACAATAACTGCAACCATGCACAGATACAACAACAGGCCGATACCGGTATGCCGCAACAGCCAGCGGATACCGGCAAGGTAATATTGGGTGAACTTTTCCAACAGGGTGTCGAAGCTTTGAAATAGGCGCGGTTTATTTTCCAGATGATCAGACGATTTGATCAGGATTGCCGCAAGCGCCGGAGTCAGTGTCAGGGCGACGATGGCGGACAGAGTAACGGAAATGGCTATAGTGATCGCAAATTGTTTGTAGAGCTGTCCGGTCATGCCGCCCAGAAACGATACCGGCAGAAACACGGCGATGAGCACCAGCGTGGTGGCGATTACCGGGCCCGCCACTTCTGATAGCGCGTGAGTGGCGGCTTCCCTGCCCTTCAAGCCCAGCTCGCGCATATTGCGTTCGACGTTCTCGATCACTACGATGGCATCGTCAACCACTAGCCCAATGGCCAGTACCATGCCGAATAATGTCAGCGTGTTGATCGAAAATCCCAAAAAATACATGCCTGCCAAAGTACCGATCATCGATACAGGAACGGCCAGAGTAGGAATAAGCGTGGAGCGCCAGTTTTGCAAGAATAAAAACACCACTGCGATCACCAAAATAATCGCTTCAAATAGCGTATGGATAACTTCTTCAATGGATATTTTGACAAACTCCGTGGTGTCATAAGGAATGTCATAACTGATGCCTGCCGGAAATGTAGCAGACAAACGGCTCATGGTGTCCCTGACTTGAGTCGCCACATCCAGGGCATTGGCATCGGCTTGTTGATACACTGCCATCAATGTCGTGTCTCCGCCATTCAGCCGAGTTTTCATATCGTAACTTTGCGTTCCCAGCTCCACCGTCGCCACGTCGCGCAAACGGATAGTCTCACCATCTTTATTGGAACGCAGGATAATGTCTTCAAACTCTCTCGGATCGGTGAGACGACCTTCCGCCGCTACCGGCAATGTGAGGACCACGGGCTGAGAAGTCGGTTTCTGCCCAATTTGGCCAACGGCGAATTGAGTATTCTGCTGTTCTATGGCTTCACGGATGTCTGACATAGTGATGCTAAGATGCGCCATCTTGTCAGGTTTTAACCAAATGCGCATCGCATAGTCGGAAGAGCCCATTGGGGCAACCTGATTGGCTCCCGGAATCTGCTTGAGTTTATCCAGCACATGCAGGTTGGCGTAGTTGCTGACAAAGGTGGGATCGTAACGGCCATCCGATTTGATAGCCACCACCAGCAAAATACTGGAACTGGATTTGGTCACAGACACGCCGTTACGGCGCACTTCGTCAGGCAGTTGCCCTTCGGCCATCTTGATGCGGTTTTGCACATCAATCTGGGCCTTATCAATATCAGTGCCGATGTCGAACACCACGCTCAGCGCCAGCGAACCATTAGATGAACTGGTAGAGTTCATATAAAGCATATTTTCGCTGCCGTTAACTTGTTGCTCAATCGGCGCGGCGATAGTTTGAGCCACCGTTTCGGCGCTGGCGCCGGGATAATTTGCAAAAACTTGTATTTGCGGCGGGGAAATATCCGGAAACTGCGCTACCGGCAATTGACGCAAGGCCAATAGGCCGGCCATCACTATAACTATCGACAGAATCGCGGCGAAAATAGGTCTGGATATAAAAAAAGCAATATTCACGACTGCTCACCGGCGGGCTTGTTTAAAAGTTGCGGTTTTACGGGCATATTCGGCGTCACCCGCTCCATACCCTCGACAACGACTTGCTCGCCGCTTTTTAGGCCGCTTTCGATAATCCAATCGTCACCATACCAATCACCTATTTCAACAGGTCGCATTCCTACTTTATTATCGGCATCGACGACATAAACGTATTTGCCTTGCGGACCTTGCATCACAGAACGCTGGGGAACCAAAAGGGTATCGGGCCGGGTAGCTCCTTTTACCTTGATCTTAACAAATTGACCTGGGACAAGCATCATGTCTGGATTTTTAAACACGGCGCGAAAACCGGTGGTGCCGGTTTCGACGGAATATTGTTTATCGGAAAAACTCATTTTGCCGTTATGGGGGTAAGTCAAACCGTCCGACAACTGAAGCGTCACCTCGTATTTGTGGTTTTCGGGCATTAGCATTTTTTTATGCAGGATAGCCTCGTTGACTTTCAGCTGCCGGCTTTCCGATGCACTGAATTTAACCCATATCGGATCAGTCTGGATCACCGTAGTTAATAACCCCTCTTGTCCGGGGCTGATAAAACTGCCATCTGCCTTTTTAGCTTGGCCTGCCAAGCCCGTTAGCGGCGATTTGATCGTCGCGTAAGCCAAATTTAATTCGGCTGAAGTCACTTTGGCGCGAGCCGTCAAGACGGCGGCACTGGCATCAGCCAATTCGAAAGAGGCGTCATCCACATCTTTTTGGCTAACCGCTTTTTGTTCGATCAGATTTTTAAGCCGCACCATATTGCGTTGGGCGTTATCCTGTCTGGCTATTTGCTGGGCTAAAGCGCCTTTTTCGCTTTGCAAAGCCGCGATAAAGGGACGGTCATCCAATTGAAACAGCGTTTGCCCCTCATGCACCAACCAACCTTCTTCGTAGAGGCGCTTATTCAGAAATCCTTCAACCCGGGTTCGGATCTCCACTAGGCGGGAGCTTTCGGTCTGGCCGACGAAATCCCATTCTACCGGAATGGTTCTCGCCTCAATTCGTTGAATGATGGCTTCCGGCACTACCTTAGGCTTTGGTGTTGCACGTTGTTCTTCACATGAGGTCAAAATGGGGAGCAGCAGACAAGAAAACGTCCACAGAACGGGAAGGCGCAGATTGGGATTCACAACGATGTTCCTTGAAACTTAACCGGTTAAAAATTTTAAATATGGATCATATAGTGGTCTTAAATACTAAAAAGCCAGCTTAATGAAATATTTTGTTGTTAATGGCCTAAAACAGTAGTGGGGCTAAATTATTAATTTTGGTTGTATGTAGCTGTCCTCGATAGAACACGGATATAGACGGACTAACACGAATTTTTCATTTTTAAATAGCTCTACATTGGGCTCCATATGGACAATTCTTGTTATTATGTTTTTTGGTGATTAGGTTATCCAGTATTCTTAATTCATCCGAATAATCAAAATGAGTTTTTACTAAGCAAAATAAATGCTGATTTTGGGGTCTTAGGATAAACGTTTTTTATTCCGGAGAATTATTTTATAGGTCGTATAGAATCATTATTGATACTAGGTTAAGATTACGTCGCATTTAATTTCCTATCCTAATTTACAGCACTTTGGATATTATGCAGAATGTTTTATAGGGGGTTACGATAAAAGCATTTAAATTGTAAATTTTGGTTACAATTTTATTGTTGCCATGCTCCAGTATATTGCCATATTGTAAATATAGCTCAGTTTCATTGTACTCACTAGACTATTGCCTCAATTTCCATGCCTTTTCGTTATGAGACCAACCGGAATTCAGGTTGTTTAATCTCACCGGCTTATTAGATAACAAGAGCAGCTTTTTAATTTAAAGAATTATGATTATGAATGAATACATAAAAAACACCCTTAAGAATGAATATGTAAAAAATACCCTTAAAGTTGCTGGCGAAGTTTTAATAACCCCCGGCATTAGCCTCTTGGGTGAAGGCAAGACTCAAGATGGCGTCATTCATGCCGGTGTAGGGCTATTAAGCAAAACTTTGCTGGGTGTGCCGGGACTATTATTGGTTGGCGCCAGTTCATTCTACCGGTCTCTGAAAGCAGACGACAGACCAACCGAAGCAGATGGCGATGACCGTATCAAGGATTTGAATGAGAAGGTTCGTACAGAGATGGTCTCCGGCATGACACTTGAAGAAATAAAAGCGGGCATCCAGGAAGATGTTGAGGATGCCTATTTTGAGATTCAGCAAAGCAACAAGCCCGAATAAACGGAACAACAAAATGAATGAATCTTTTTCTTTTTCAGATAGTCTCTCCCTGCGTTCGGCAGCTAGCGGTCGAGAGCGTTGGCAGATAAAGGCCTTGCGCCGTAAACATTTTCTGGCCCAAGCTCTGGAGCAAGAACTACTTGTTAACGAGCATATTACTGTTGTCAAAGCCAATCCTTTCACAGGGCGGATTTTGGTTCTTTTTGATCCAACATATTTTAAACAAGGTACTGGCGGGTTGATTAAAGAGGCACTGTCGCGGCTGACCAAATTACACTGCGATAATGATCCGGCAGATGAACAAGATGCTACAGTTTATGAGATTCCGAATGACAGCAAGACCCTGTTTGATTTAATTCGGTCTGTCGACGGAGAGAAAAAGATCCGCAACGAAGCTGTTACTTTATCGGCCCTCAATACCACCTTTAAAATCACCACGCCATTAATGCAAGGCATGATCATGGCTTGCGCCATTCAAGGCGGATTCTCGATCTTTTCCCGCATGGGTTTAAATGTTCTTTCTCAAATAGCAATACTGGCCGGCGGCTACTACACCTCCGCCTCATTAGAAAAATCCATTGAATACAAACGCAAACAGAAATGGACCTCCTATGCGAATATGGTAGAAGCATCTTTGCGTCAGCGTACTTACCAACACATCCATTCATTATCGCTAACCACCCTGACAGAACAGGAATGGGGGGCTGCTGAGTTGGCTCGCTTTGTAAAGGAAGACAGTGACCGGGTAAAGAAACTTCTTGAGTTTTCGGCTCCCAATCTGCTGGATAAAGGCCTCACTTTTTCCGGATGCAGTGTTCTCTTGTTGGCGGTTTCACCTGTTGCCCTGTTGCTGGCAGTGATTCCGCTACCATTCATGTATCGGTTAACCGGACAGTTTAATCGCGAAAGTCAGGAACTTTACAAGGATGTCGGACGTCACGAGCAAGAACTCAATCGCCGTATCACCAACAGCCTGAATGGCCTTCCTACGGTAAAAAGCTATACTGCCGAAACGTGGGAGCAGCGCCGCTTAAAAGAAGTCAATCATAGCTATCAGTTGAGCCATGAAAAAGCTTCCAAGGAACGCGCGAAGTACCATACGATACTCGAATCCGGAATTTACCTGGGCATCAGCATGCCGATCATCTATAGCAGCTATAAAGCTTATCAAAAACAGTTAAGCTTTACTGTGTTTACAGGTATCGCCTTCCTTCTGCCTCGAATGATCTTATCGACCCAGGGACTGGATCAAGATTATTCTCATTACTTGGCAGCAAAAAGTTCGGCCCAGAAGTTGAAGCAACTCTTAGCCACTCGATCCGACCAATCTTCAGGCGACTCACTGGATTTCAGCAAGCTCAGGGGAGAGATCCGTTTCGAAAATGTCTCTTTCCGCTATCCAACCCCTCCCCTGCAACATATTCTAGAAGAACCGTTTTCGGGGCAAGAAATCATCCTGAAGGATGAACAACCGGAAGCGCGGATACTGAATCGGGTCAACCTGACAATTCCTCCCGGTAGTACTGTCGCTTTTGTCGGCAGCTCGGGTTCAGGCAAATCCACATTGATCAAGTTACTGTTGCGTTTCTACGAACCCACTGAAGGCCGAATCCTCTTGGATGGTAAAGACATTCGTCAGATTGACCTTGTTGATTTACGGCATGCATTGGGCTGGGTGAGCCAGGATGTCTATCTTTTTGAAGGCAGTATTGCTGATAATATCCGCTATGGAAACCTGGATGCAACCGATAAGGACGTGGTACATGTAGCGGAATTGATTGGCGCCGACGAGTTCATCGAAGCAAAGGAACAAGGCTTTGATACAGAAGTGGGAGAACGAGGCCAATCTTTATCGGGCGGACAACGCCAGCGTATTTCTGTCGCCAGGGCGCTGCTGAAAGATTCGCCGATTTTGATCATGGATGAAGCCACTTCTGCGGTTGATAACCTCACTGAGGCCAAGATGCATAAAGCTATTGTTGACGAACGCCCCAACAAAACACTGATGATAGTCGCTCATCGGCTCTCAAGCGCCAGTAAAGCCGACTGTATCTATCTTCTAGAAAATGGTGAGGTGCGTGAAGTAGGAACCCACGAAGAGCTCTTGACTCAAGAAGGGCACTATGCCCAGTTGTGGCGATTGCAAATCAGCCATGAAGGGCAAAGTTCTGATGAACAGCTGACAAAGATCTGATCGAAGTTGTTTCGCTGAGAGATAACTACTCATCCCCATTCAGAGTTATATTTTCAATAAACTGCTTATTTTGCCGAGCATCCCACAAGGGGATGTTCGGCATCGTTCTGACAGTTTTCAACGCAATTTCGAAATACCCACGCGCGGCACTAAAACCTGCATTTTCGCTACGCTAGGCTTCGCTTTCAAGATTTTCAGCGAAGCGGTTAGGTAAGCCCTTCGACAAACTCGTACGAACGGACGTTTTTCAATACCCGGAAAAACAACTATCAATCGTTGATAATGTCAGATAACTCATTTTCCAAAAGTGCACTTAGCTCTTCGTCCGTTAGTGAGTCCAAGTCGTGTAGGAGTTCATCCACTTCGTTAACAGAGTCACTCTCATTGCCTGTTGAGAGCCCTATTTGCTGGCTTAAGAAATCCCCTAAAGAATCAACGGTCGGGTGTTCGAATAACAAGGTCGATTGCAAAGGCATGCGCAAACTGGACTCTAGCCGATTTTTAATTTCAAGCGCCATCAATGAATCCAGTCCATTGTCGAACAGTGATTTTTGGCGGTCTGTACTTTCGGAAGAGTTGTAACCGAAAACCGCATTAACAACATCCTCAATGTGCTTGAGCAAGAATTGGTGTTGTTCAGCTTCAATGACTTCTTTAAGCTGTTTAAGAAAATCATTCTGACCGGATTCTTCAGTTGTTGATTTTTCGATAAATTTTGAGAAGAAAGAATTGTTATGTTTCGGAAATGCGGTGAAAAATGTTTCCCAATTTATCGGTGCAACACCGATTTGTGCGATGTTGGGTTCGCTGATTAACTGCTCAAAAGCCTGCAACCCCGGTTCAATATCAATAGCTCCAAATCCCTTGCTTTCTAGGCGTTTAAGTTGCGTTGCGGCCATGCCCTCACCTACCCAAGGCCCCCAATTGATCGACAGAGCCGGTAGCCCCATTGATTGCCGTGAGTGAGCCAGCAAGTCCATGAAAGCGTTTCCGGCGGCGTAGTTGCTTTGTCCGGGCGAACCTACCAATGACGCAACCGAGGAAAAACAAACGAAGAAATCCAGCGGTAAATCCAGCGTAAGTTCGTGCAGATTCCAGCTGCCTTGAACCTTGGGCCGCATGATTTTTTCAAAGCGTTCCGGGGAATGTTGTGTAATCACACCATCGTCCAATACGCCCGCCGCATGAATAATGCCATGCAAAGGAGGCATAGTTTTTTTAATATCGTTGATTACGCGTTCAACATCCTCCCGGATACTGACATCGGCGATAGCAACATGACACGTAACGCCGGCACGGTTGAGATCTGCAACAAAATCTTCGTTCCCCGTAGCACCGCGTCGCCCCATTAACACCAAATAGCGTGCCCCATTGGCGGCCAATCGCTGAGCAATCAGGCGGCCTAAACCTCCAAAAGCCCCAGTGATCAGGTATGTGGCTTCTGCTGAAATTGGCGAACTGTCATTGACGCTCTTACGGATGGCAAACTGGGAAGGGACGAGTCGAGCAGTATGAGATTCTCCATTGCGAAATGCCAATCTAGATTCCTTGCTATCCGAATTGAGGACCTGCAACAGAAACGAAGCATTATCAGCTGTTTCTGCTTCCGGGTCTAAATCGATGCACCGGCACTGAAGCTGGGGTTGTTCAAGTGAAATGACTTGAGCAAAACCCCACATTGGCGATTGCTCTAACCGCGATGCTTCAGGATATATGAATTGACCTCCTTGTGTGACGATCCATAATGGGATTTCCAGGTTGAGGGTATTTAATGCCTGGATCAAATACAACAGCGTTCCGCAGCCGCATGTCGAGTCGGATGATTGCTCGAGCGGCAAGACATCGAGCGGCCACAGGTAAACGATTCCCGCTGAACTCCCAGCATCTTTAACAAACTTTAATAATTCCCGGAAATCATCCGGCTGCCCGGCAGATATTTGGAAATTATTACCGGAACATTGACGAAATTCAGTGCCCGCCGAGACGAGGAAGGCATTGTGTCCTTGTTCCGAAAGTTTGCTTGCCAATTGCTCGCCATGACCGGCGTTATCGCCGAATATCAGCCATTGCCTCGGTAAAACCGTATAGGCTTCTGATTCCGATGTTGAAGGCATCCAACGGACTTGGTTGAACCACTGCGATGTTGAGTCTTGCTCATTCTGCAAAAGCAAGGCATCCCATTTGGCTTTTTCGACCGAAACGCAGAAGAGCTCTTCGATGGTAATAATGAGTTTTCCATTATTGTCGTAAAGATTTAAATTCCCCTTTAGTCCCTGTTCGTTGCTTTCAGTAATCACGGCATGACACCAAGCTCCTGTTCCGATAGTGCTCGAACGGTGGTGAACTATGATTTTAGCTATCTGTACGGGTAAGAAAACCCGGTTCTGAACCGGGCTGCTGTTAGCGCAGGAAATAATGCCCAACAAGGCCTGGAAGCCATTGTCAAGTAAAGGAGGGTAGACCTTGTAAATCCGATCGAGTTGGCTACCAAGCTCTATTCGAGCCAAAGCTTCGTTTTCATTATATTGAAAACTATCGATCCCGCAAAAATCACCCTGGTAATTAAATCCCATATTGGTGAATGCTTGATAAACCTCTTCTTTGCTTTTTGATGAGGTGCATCGCTGACGAATGGCCGCTAAATCAAACTCGGGGCTTTCATTAGCAGTATGATGACTGCTGATATTAACCGATGCGTGTTTTATCCATGTGCTAGTACCACCCGGCGTCATTTTCTCCGAGTAGATAGAAAAGGTATTTTGCGAAAGGACCGACTGCATTCTTACCGCATCCTCGTTCAAGACTAATGCTTTTTCGAACGAAAAATGTTCTATCACTTGAGCGCTACGACCTTCTTTAAATACCGCAGCCAGCGCCATTTCGATAAATCCCGCGCCGGGAAAAACAATCGCATCATGAACATTATGCCCTTTTAAAAACGAGAGGTTTTCGGTCTGAATCTCTGCCTCCCAGATCGAATCGGCCTGAGCCAGTGCGATCTTATTTCCTAGTAACGGATGCGCTTCTTCCAGCAGTAAGGTGCGCTTTGTCATATTGCCCGTTCTATCCTGAGCGGAAATTTCGCTTTCCCTCCAGTACGGTTGCCGTTGCCAAGGGTACTTTGGCAATTTTACAAATTGTCCTTGAACGATATGAGCCCAATTTACCGGATAACCCTCAGCGTGGAGCGCCCCCAATGTACTGAACATCGCCGCCGTTTCATCCTGTTGCCGTTTGATCGAACCCAACACGATTGCACTTTTTCTTGCGCTCAAGCATTCGTTCATCGATTGAGTTAATACCGGATGCGGACCGACTTCCAGAAAAATATCGCAGTCATCCATCGCTTTAATGGTTTTAGCAAACTCTACAGGTTCCCTGACATTGCGCCACCAATAATCGGCATCAAGTTGGGTGCCTGAAATGAGGTCGCTCGTCACCGTAGAATAAAGAGGAATGACTGTTTCCTTGGGGGCGATTGATTGAAGTGAGCTGATCAGCTCATCCTTAATCACGTCCATTACAACACAATGAAAAGGAACTTCGACTTTTAATGGACGGCAAAATATATTATCCGCGTTGAGCTGTTTTTCGAGAGCCTTTAGAGCATCCGATTCTCCCGCCAATGTCACGGAAGAAGGACTATTAACGGCAGCAATGGACACCCGATCATTATACTTTTCAATAAGTTGAGTCGCGTTGCTTTTTGACATCGAAACAGCAAGCATGCCGCCCATCCCGGCGGTTTTTTGTTGCAGCAGGCTGCGGTAAAAAATAACTTTAATGGCGTCTTCGAGGCTAAGTGCTCCCGATATATGTGCGGCTGCGACTTCGCCGACACTATGACCGCAAACAACATCCGGCACAATCCCGTATGATTGCCAAACTTTAGCCAACGCGACCTCAACAGCAAAAATGGCCGGCTGGGCAAATTGAGTGGTGTTAATGCGGGTATCGGATTCGCTACGGCTCAATTCTTCCAGCAACGACCAACTCGCATGCCGTGATAATAACCGATCGCAGATTTCAATCGTCTCCCGAAAAAGAGCGTTCTCCTCGATCAATTGGCGCCCCATGGCCCACCATTGAGTACCCATGCCCGAAAATATAAAAGCGAGCTTTCCTCCTGTATAACGATTGCTTCCTTTAACAATAAAAGGACTGTCCTTTCCTTCAAGGAACTGGGCCGCTAAATCAAGCATCTTATCTTTGTCCGATGCAATAAATGCGACGCGCTGATCTCTGTGGCCGCTTCGAGTCGCCGCACTGAAACATATATCGGACAGGCTGTCATGAGTGGTTTCTAAATGGCTCCGAATTCGACCGACCGCCGCTTCCAGTGCCTTTGGAGTATTGGCGGAAAGAGGCAGTATGAACGGGGCTGAACCCGCATCGGATTGATTATTGACCACTTCGTTTTGTGTCGATTGAATCTGAGGGCTTTCAGCGAGAATAATGGTCGCGTTGGTACCGCCGAACCCGAAAGAATTGACACAGGCATGACGGCTACTATTTGGATCAGCCACCCAGGTTTCGGGAACCACTGGAACACGCAGATGATATTTATCAAATTCTATTTGCGGGTTGGGCGTCTTAAAATGAATATTAGGCGGAATCTTTTCATTCTTTAAAGACATCGCAACCTTGATCAAGCTTGCCATGCCGGAGGCCGCTTCCAAATGGCCGATATTACTTTTAACGGACCCCATTATGAGATCCGTTTTCCGGTTTTCACCAAAGACCGATCCGATGGAGTTGGCCTCTATCGGATCGCCAACAAATGTTCCGGTTCCATGGGCTTCTACATAAGCAATTTCCTCCGCAGCGACATCGGCAAGTTCAAGAGCTTTGCGTAAAGCCGCTTTTTGCGATCTCTGATTGGGAACCGTTAAGCCGTTACTTTTACCATCCTGGTTGACGACGCTACTTTTGATGACGGCGTAAATAGCATCGCCATCCTTTTGTGCTGCCGACAGGGGCTTTAAAATGACAACGCCGGCTCCCTCGGAACGAACATAACCGTTCGCAGAAGCATCAAAACTTTTGCAACGTCCATCAGGAGACAACATGGACGCCTTGCTGGTGGCGATAGTAAATTCCGGTTTTAGGATAGCATTGGCCCCGCCTGCGATGGCGACCTCACATTCACCGTTTCGAATGCTTTGACAAGCCAGATGCAGTGCCACCAGCGAAGATGAGCAGGCGGTGTCTAAGGTCACACTCGGGCCTGTGAAATCGAAAGCATAGGAAATTCGATTGGCCACTATGCTCATGGAAACGCCAACTCCAGTATGCGTATCAATCAGGTCACGATTGCTGGTATCGAGCTGCATGTTATTGTAATCATGGGTAAAAATACCCATGAAAGTGCCGACACCTGTTCCGGCCAGCTGTTCCGGGTCTATGCCGGCATCAGCGAAAGCTTCCCAAGTGGTTTCCAACAAGATGCGCTGCTGGGGATCCATACAGGCTGCTTCGCGTGGGGAGATTCCAAAAAAATCAGCGTCAAATTTATCAATATCTTTAATAAACCCACCGCAACGAGTATAAGTCTTGCCCGGTTTTGTTTTGTCTTCGTTAAAATGAGAACGGAGATTCCATCTATCTTCAGGAACCTCGGAAATGGCATCGATACCATTGATCAATAACTCCCAATAAGAGTTAGGGTCATTGGCATCTCCGGGGAAACGGCACCCCATTCCTACGATTGCGATGGCTTCTGTTGTTTTCATAAAATCTTCGGTCGGTAATAGATAGTGAAAATTAAGCGATTGATTGTTGGCGTTTCGAAAGCCAAATGGTGCTCAAGTCGTCCTGCATTCGTTCTGAAGCCGTGAGGGACGTATCGAGCTTTAAGCTTTCTATTAGCTCTTGGGCTGCTTTCATCGAGGGCTCGGTAGGCTTTTTCAATGCACTCACATATTGACAATACTCGCGGGCAAGAATTTCAAGCGTTCTAATGTTTTCAACGAGTTGAGCCCTGCTTTCTTCCGGATCGAGATCGACCACCAGCCCGGTGTGTAGTTTGTAAAGAAATTCGAGTTCAAGCAGGCTAAATAATTGGTCGCTAATGACCGCATCCTCGATCTTATTCCATTCTTTGAACAGACTTTGCATTGTGTTATTCAGTTCATTGAAGCGCCGCATTTCCGATTGCACTGTTGCCAGCCATTGCAAGTCGAATGATTTATTCTCGCGAAAGAACATAAAGGCATTGACGCCCCAATAGATAGCCCAATCCCATATAATTTTTGCCAGCATGACCTGTTCATTGCCCATTACCGGATATTGATTTTGATAGGTGTTCAGGTACAGCTTGAATAAGCCCAATAAGTTAAAGTTATACTGCTCGGCAAGGGCGGCTATCTCTTCGCCTTCGAAATCTCGCATCAGCAGGTCGCAAATCAGGGTGTTATTTATAGCGATAAAGTCTGTTCCCGGCGAATAAAAAGGGTCTGCAAAGACACCGGCTTCTCCGGTGATACACCACCGGTCTTTTGAAAATAGACGTTTGCAACCATGGGAAAAGTGTTTAACCGCAAGAAAATCCTGAATCTGGTCTTTACGCTCTTCAATAACGGCGGCGCACTGAGGCTCATGTTTATGAAGCCACTGGATGATCTTCTCCAGACTATTAAATTCACTAAGAGGGTGGACTTCAGGGTCGGCTACGACGCCGATACTGGTTGCATTGCTGGGCAATACAATAATCCATACCCAATAGCCCTTCCCCATTAAATGGATAGTGCCGATTTGGCGAATGCCTGGGGCAATACGTTCTTTCCATTTCAGATTATCCGTCCATGTTTCTACAGTGACAACGCCGGAAATCCTAAACCAAGCTGAGCTGGAAGCATGTTGAGTTTGTTCGGCAAGATCCAATTTACGTTTTAATGTGCCTGCTCGCCCCGTTGCGTCAACGATCCACTTTGAGGTAACTTCGTGCTCTTCCTTACCCCGTTTTACGGTAATTTTATGTGGATTTCCGACGGCAATATCGGTCACACGGCAATTGTCCCAAAATGTCACGCCCTCACTACAGTTCGCCTTGTATAAATAATTTTCCAAACGCCCCCTGTCTAACTGATAGCCTGGAACAGGTGGAAAGCGTTTCAAGCCCACTTCCATTCGACGGGTAATGTCTTGATTGTCTTCAAATGAAAAGAAATACCGAACTCCGGCTTTTTCTATCTGTTCTTCGTTGAGATGATCATGAAGTTCGAGGATTTCCCTTAGATAGTATGAGCCTAATTCTGTCACGGATTCCCCGACTTTAAAGGCAACTTCCGGACAGGGGAATGTACTTTTCTCAACGACTAATATTCGTGTGGCTTTTCGCTGGCGGATGATCTGCCGTGCTAGTCCTGAGCCGGCTATGCCGCCGCCCAAAATAACGACATCATAGTCTGCCGGTATTTCAGGCGGCCGTTCCCGTTGAGCCATTTTTTCTTTTACAATGTCTGCCAGTGCAGCCCGCTTTTTAGGATCGAGCTGTTGAATACGTTTATTGATTTCTTTTTTTGAATTTTCCATCTGCATTAAACCTTATTGGCTGCGCATCACGTCTCTAAGTTCTCGATAGCCGATTCTTTGGATATTGTATTTATTCAAGCATTTAAGAAACTCATCTTGTTCCAGAGCATGGTAATCGGCAACACGGCCAGCCCAGTCGGTTGTAATTGCCCGCAATTCAGGGGTGTCGTGTGCCGGATGTGTAATAAAATGAGTAAGACCAGGTTCTAATGTTTTCAATACATGATCAATCTCGTCCATCCGTGTCTCCGGCCGCGACAAATCAGTCTGATAGAAGTGATCGATAATAGGAAAACCCTGGTCTTCCAGTTCCGCTAGAATTTGCTTAATTTTTGCGGCCAGTTGAGGGTTGTTCCATTTTTGCAATTTTTCTTCAGACATGCGGTAAGCTAGCATAGGGATTCGGTGTGTTCTCCCTGCTTGCAAATAGGCCGGTAAGAAGTTGGGGTGCAACATTGCCCCCATATGCATATCGATATGACTTACATCGACTCCGGCCGCCAAGGCCAGATTGATTTGTGCCGCCACCTCACCTTCAATAAATTTTGCTATCCCGTTTTTATGAACCGCGTCGGTAGTAGAAAAAAAGTAACCTTCAGAATCAATCAAGCCGGACTCAGTATCGCTGGTAGAGAGAGGCCGCCATCGATAACCTTTCCATTCACTCGTGAAGGTCATATGAACGCCTAAATCCGTATTTGGAAATTCTCTACAGTAAGAAGCTGCTGAAGGGAACCACGAACAGGGCACCATCGCCGCCCCCGAGTTTAATACTTGTTGTTCTATGAGCTGTTCGAATGCGGTAACTGTAGCTTGGCACATGCCGACATCATCGGCATGAAAAATAACGACACGATCATCAGCAGAGTAGCCAAGCTTTTTAAGAAAAGGATTATAGTCCGTCATAGGGGCTTAAATTATCTTCCAAAACATAGCGATGGCTATGAACAAAACAATGATTAAAAACAACGGCAGCAGCGACCAGATCAGTAAGCCGGGAAGCGGTAGCCATCGTTTTTCTTTCCAGTAAAAGCTAAACATTTCACTGACTATTGAAAGGTGCAGGGTAATTTTATCCAAACTTTTTATCATATTTATAATTATTAGGTTATGTCACTGTTTATTACCGAACGCCATTTCCCTACGCGGCGAACATGATTTCTCAAAGTTTTTTATCAATCCACTAATCGTACTAAAGTATTGCTTCTGCGCTAACTGAGCCGCCTATTGCAGGCAGTTATCTAACTAATAGTATAGGCGGGGAGGCGCTATTTTTGCAAAAGCTTTAGGCCTCCTCGCCCGACAAATAACACAGACTGATCTCAACTATTCGCCACTTTGGCGTCTTGCTTTATCTGGAGATATGCTGCGCTTTTAGCCATGGCTCCCAGTCTCCACCAATAAACCCACAAAGTCATGCAGTCTTTTTACTTACGGACTACATACTTCCCTACATAAAGGGTTTCTAAACCACTTTTACCGAAGGTTTTTAAAGCATCCGCCGGAGTTGTTACCATGGGTTCTCCTCGGAGGTTGAAACTTGTGTTAAGTATCACAGGCACTCCTGTTGCCTGACCGAACAATTCGATGGTGCGATGCCATAGCGGGTTCCACTCCTTGCGAACGGTTTGGACACGACCGCTTCCGTCTTCATGGCTTACGGCTTGGATTTTATCTATTTTATCTTGTTTAGTTTTGAAAACCGACAGCATAAAACGCAATGGATAATGAGTCTTTGGGTCGTCTATATCTTCAAAGTACTCACATACTCGCTCTTCCAGAATAGCCGGAGCAAAAGGCCTGAAAGGCTCACGGAATTTTATTTTTTCATTAACGATGGATTTCATTTCAGCTCTTCGGGGATCGGCAATGATTGAACGGTTGCCCAAGCTGCGAGGCCCCCACTCAAATCGTCCTTGACAAAGACTGACGACCTTTCCGGCAAGTAAGTCGTCGGTAATCATATGAGCCAATTTATCCGGGTCTTCCACTTTTTCAAACGAACGTCCGGTGGCGTTAATGGCTGACAAGGTCTCATCGTCGCTATACTCTTTACCCCAATAAGGGTGTTCCATTATAAATTTGCGCGGTTTTTTAAGTAATGCATGGTAGACATATAATGCTGCACCCAGTGCAGATCCGGAGTCTGCCGAAGCAGGTTGAATATAGACATCTTCAAATGGCGTCTCGCGCATAATTCGGCCATTGGCAACCGAGTTAAGAGCACACCCCCCCGCCATACACAGCTTTTTCAACCCGGTGCTTTTATAGGCATAGTTTGCCATTTTTAACATGGTTTCTTCGGTGACGACCTGAATGCTTGCGGCAATATCGGCGTAATGCTGGTTTTTTGCCGCCACTGCCTCATCCCAATCGGGATGGTCTCGATTGGGATGCGTCGTCAGCGTGAAAAACTCCGACTCTTTTTCCCGCGGCGGCCCGAAAAGCTCGATAAACTTCTTTGAGATGATCCTGGGATTCCAGGGCAGTGATTGAGTAATCGGGATATAGTCCATATCCAGCTGAAACCCACCATCATCATCCACCTCGAAAATATGCTTATAAATATCATCGACATATTTTGGTTCGCCGTAGGGCGCCATGCCCATCACCTTATATTCTCCCGAATTCTCTCGAAAACCAAGAAAGGCGGTAAAGGACGTGTACATCAATCCAAGCGAATGCGGATAGCGAATTTCTTTGAAAAGCTCAATACCTGTATTCTGGCTGTTCTCGGAGGTGAAACTGGCAGTCCCTCGGCCAATGGTAGCGGTTGCCCACTCGCCGACACCGTCTACGGTCAGGATGGCGGCTTCTTCATAAGGCGAACAAAAAAATGAGCTGGCTGCATGGCTGAGATGATGCTCAACAAACAACAATTTTTTAGATGGAATATCCAGAGCCTTAAGCAGTTCTTTTTTTACCCATAGTTTTTCTTTATAAGGGCTTTCCCAGCTGTTTTGGTAAATATGTTTTAAATTTGGCGATGACTGAATAATGGTTTGATAAAACCGGTCGAATTTGATCATCGGCTTTTCATAGAACACAAAATAATCGACATCTTCTTTCGAAATTCCAGCCAAAGACAAACAAAAAGCAATCGCTTGATGGGGAAACTCCCAATCGTGTTTTTTTCTTGAAAAACGCTCTTCTTCGGCCGCGGCGACCAGATTGCCGTCATGCAGCAAAGCCGCGGCCGAATCGTGGTAAAAACAGGAAATCCCTAATATATACATTTAGTACTGCCTCCGTGCATGATCGAGTTGAGTATCCGATTTTGTTCGATCAAGCCAAAGCTGCGGCTTTGAACCTGTTGCTTGTAGTTTTCGAGCGGCCACATTTCTTAGCCACCACCCGTTCGGGATAATAAAAATAGTATAGAGTGCTGATAACGCAATGCGGTAACACTTGGCAATCAATGGGTGAAGCTTCTGTTCTGATGTCATTTTTATTTTTTTCCTTGTTTTTCTAATTATCTTTTTCTGATTACTTCTTTTAACTGAGACCGATCTCGCTCTTATAAGCCATAATTTCATCGGCTGCCTTGACATATCCCCCTGCCGCCCTAAGCGACTGACCTAACTCTTCTGCATTTTGCTTGAATGTCGGCGACGATAGAATTTTCTCCACCGCATCATGTAAGGTATCCGGTGATGCTTGAGCCGGCAGCATACTCACTCCTGCGCCATTGCTGACAACTTGTTGCGCCACAAGAAACGCATCGCCCCGATGCGGAATGACGACGAGAGGCACTCCATACCATAGCGCCTCACTAGCGCTATTCATCCCGCCATGAGTAACGAAAACAGAAGTCCGCTCTAACACCTCTAGTTGTGGTACATGCGGCATAACGACAAAATTATCCGGAGCCGGTCCAAGATCGGCTGGATTCACTTTATTGCCAATGGAGAGGATCACCTGGTGAGGATACGGACGCTCTACCCTATTGCCAAAAGCTTGATAGCAGTCCTTATAAAATCCAACGGCGTCATTAACAATAGTGCCTAGCGAAATGTAGATCGTAACCCCGGACTTGATTTGCTCAAACGGGAACGGCATCGTTTCGGATCGCGGCGAAATAGACGGGCCGACGAATTTGTAGACGTTTGCATCGTACATTTCCGCGAATGGATGAAACTTTCTGGACGTAAACAGGATATTTAAATCTTGCGGATTGGAAAACGCCTCAATCAGACCGGGGATTTTGCAATGGTATTGTTCATTGATTTCCTGAGAAATCTCAAAATAGCGATACATGCTTTGCAGCCCTTTGAAAACCACTTCCTTGGGGCGCGGTGAATAGACCATCTCAAGAATGTCCTCTACTTTCATCGTCGGATGCATGATGAAGATTGACGAGAACGTGATAGCGGGCAGCTTCATGATCTGCTGAACCAGGTTCCCCCAAATGCACATCGAATCAAGCAAAATATAATCCGGTGGAGATTGCTCCAAATCTTCCAACAATGCAGGCAAATTAACTTGAGCGGCTTTAGCGAAATGAGCCATCGAACCAAAGAACTCTCCCTGATGAGCTTTAGGGATCAAGTATTCAGGGTGACTGTAGCTCCGGTATTCCGCTCCTGTGGGTTCGATGATTGAACGATATTGTTCAATCGCATAATAAATTACCCGCTCTCCGCGACAGACCAGTTCAGTAATCAGCGGCAATGTCGGATTGATATGACCTGAACTGGTTAAATTGAGAACAACTACCGTTGACATAAATAAACGCCTCTTGGACTTGCCAATGGTAAATAAAAAGTTAAAAAACTCATGCCTGGGTATCCCTGATAAAATCTAAAAATATCATAATTTTATGTACTTACCTACGATAAAACTTCCAGACAAGCAGACATCTCCTTCGCCAAAATTTGCACATAAGGTTCGGCAAGTACGGTCAGGTGTTCGCCCGGAACTTGGCAAATATCAACCGAACCGAACGTTTGCCATCCCCAGCTCTGATCTTCGGGAGGGAGGTTCTTGTGAACGGTGTCAGTCCGGAAAAGACTGAGCCGGGATGGGACGACATCTTTTGGAAAATAGATAACCTGCGATTGAGCCTTAAACAATTGCAGTACACTTTTTAATTGATCGATGCCAACTTCGGCAGGGAACAGGTCGGCCTGATTCAGCCGGCTTTTAAAATAGTGTAGCTGTTGGTCGAACTCGAGCGCTCTTAAGTCGTCCAGGGAAACCGACAGATCGGCCGACAGCAAATGTTGAATCCGTGCGGTTAACTCAATAATCCATTTCGCATTATCCCAGCCCGATCGATCTTCGCGATCTTTGTTAGGTATCGGCGTATCGATAATCCCTATAAAAGCGATTTGCTCTCCTTGTTTGAGTAATTGTTGACCTATCTCAAACGCAACCCAACCCCCAAGCGAATGGCCGCAAATACTATACGGACCTGTAGGTTGTACTTGCTTCATGGCCTCGATGTAATAAGCGGCCATTTCCTCGACAGTCGTATGAGGCGTTGTGCTGCCGTTAAGCCCGGCCGCTTGTAGACCGTAGAAGGGTTGATCGGAACCTAAGTGGCGCGCCAATTTGTGGAAGTAAATCACATTGCCGCCGGCGCCGGGAATACAAAACAGGGGCCGCCTGTTTCCCAAAGGCTGAATAGCGACAAGTGGCGACCATGTATCGGCGCTGGATGCTTTCCGCAAACAATCGGCGAATTTTGCAATGGTATCGTTTTGCAAAAGCAAACTCAGCGGCAGGTCATAACCGAATTTCTTTTGAATTTTTGCCATCAACCTGACAGCCAATAAGGAATGCCCGCCAAGATCGAAAAAGCTATCGTGTATGCCAATCGGATGATAGCCCAGCACCGATTCCCAAATTGGCGTCAACTCAAGCTCAAGTGCGTCACGCGGACTGGCAGGGGAATCTTTCAAATCATTGATTTTGGGAGCAGGCAATGCTTTGCGATCAACCTTGCCGTTGGCAATCAGCGGAAATGAGTCCATCGTGACAAAATGCGACGGAATCATATATCCGGGTAATTCATCCGCTAAATAGCGGCGCAGTTGCTCATCGGCGATGTCCGTCTGTTGTGAACCATCCGACGGGATAATGTAAGCAACCAGCCGTTGATCTCCCGGCTGGTCTTCCCGGACCATGACCACAGAATCCTGAACATGAGGATGACTTGACAGCAGCACTTCGATTTCGCTCAACTCGATTCGATAGCCGCGCAATTTCACCTGGGAATCCTTGCGCCCAAAGAACTCAATATTACCGTCTGCCCGGTAACAGGCTAAGTCGCCGGTTTTGAACAGCCGGTCTTCTCCAAAAGGATTTGTAATAAATTTTTCTTGATTCAATTCCGGACGGTTCAAATAGCCGCGCGCGACACCTGCGCCGCCGATATGCAATTCGCCGATAACACCGACCGGCACCGGCTCTAAATGCTGGTCCAAAATGTAGAGTTGCACATTACTGATTGGTTTACCGATCGGTATATTGCCGGTCATCGGTTCGCTAACCGGATAATAACAACAGCCAACCACGGCTTCGGTCGGGCCGTAATGATTGACCAACCGGGTGTTCGGCGCATAAGTTTGCCAGAACGTCAGTTGTTGCCCTGACAATACCTCTCCACCGATAACCAGGGTTTGAACCGGAGCGGTCATCTTTTTAGCCGGTAAAAGCTGATTCAGCATTTCCAAATGGGTCGGCGTGAACTTGATAAGGCTTAAGTTTTGGTCTTCAATCAAAACCTTGCTTAAGGTTTCTATTTCATTGCCTTCAGGGAAAAAATAAACCGTCTTCCCTGTCAATAATGGCGGAAATAAGCTGGTAATTGTCAGGTCGAAACCGACCGAGGAAATCACGGGCGCGCCCGATCCTTTTCCGACATCGAATGTACGCACGACCCAGGTGAGGTAGTTGGTCAAACCGCGATGTAGCAGTTGAACACCTTTAGGCTTGCCTGTCGAGCCTGAAGTATAAATAATATATACGAGGTTCAGAGGACCGGCTGCGTTAACAAGATTTTGGTCGTTATATTCAGCAAGCGCCGCCCAGTCACTGTCCAGACAAAATAGCGGAATATCATCAGGGACTGATTCTTCAGAGATCAGCTTCTGCTGCGTGAGCAGTACCTGTGCCGAGCTGTCCTGCAAGATAAAGTTCAAGCGCTCACGAGGCGTTTTCGGATCTAAAGGCAGGTAGGCTCCTCCTGCCTTTAGAACGCCCAGCATAGCCACCGCGATGTCTAGCGATCTCTCTAACATGATGCCGACCACTTTTTCCGGCCCCACGCCTAATTCCCGCAACCGATGCGCCAGTTGATTGGCTCGCCGGTTTAAGTCTTCATAGCTTAGACGGTTGTCCTCGAATACCGCCGCTATCTGCGTTGGCGTCCGGCTTACTTGCTGTTCAAACAACTGGTGGATACATTGATCCAATGGAGCTTCCGCCTTGGTGTCGTTCCAGGCGACCAGCATTTGCTCGCGTTCCGATTCTGACAACAGCGGGATCATCGAGACGAACTCAGAAGGCCGATCAACGATGTTTGTCAGGAGGTTGACAAAATGTCCGGTCATTCTCTGAATAGTGGCTAAATCGAATAAATCCGTATTGTATTTAAGAATGACCTTTAACGTGTGTTTGCCTTCCACGACTTGCATATTAATGTCGAGCTGGCCTTCTTCCTCTGCTAATTCAAACGGTTCAATACTTATTCCGCCCCAATCGACTCTCTGAATCATGTCCAATTCGCTACTCAGGATAGGCGGTTCTTTCTGTAAGGAAAAACGGGTTTGAACGAGCGGAGAACGACTTAGGTCGCGCTTTGGATGCAGTTTTTGCACCAATAACGAAAAAGGATAATCCTGATGTGCAAGGGCTTCCAATGAGGTTTGGCGGACCTGCTGCAAAAACGCCTGGAAAGTAGGATTTCCGGAGAGGTCTGCGCGTAAAACAACGGTATTGATGAAATAGCCAACCACATGCTCAAACATGCTCTGGTTCTGGCCCGCAGTAGGCGCTCCAACCAAGATGTCGGTTTGTCCTGTATAACGATGTAATAACACTTGGTAGGCGGCCAAAAGCACCATGTTCAGCGTGGCTTGCTCTTGGCGTGCCAATTCCCTGATTTTGCCGCTCAGATCGGCCGGTAACATTACCGCGTAGGATGCGCCTTTATACGTTTGTATGGCCGGCCTTGGGTAATCCGTATGTAAATCCAGGGGGAGAATCTCTCCACCTAGTTGATTTTGCCAGTAAGCCCACAGATCGTTACCGGCTTGCCCCGACAACATTTCTTGTTGCCAACGGACATAATCACTGTAATGGTGCTGAATCGACGGCAATGTCTTAGGGCGGCCCGTTTTTACTACGGAATACAAATCACGGAATTCCGACAGCAGCGTCCAAATGGACCAGTTATCGCAAATGATATGATGAAACGTCAGCAACATCACATGATCGTTGGTAGAGCATGCGAACAGCCTGATTCGCATCAAAGGCCCGTCAGTTAGGTCAAAGGGCTGCTTATGTACGGCATCGACCTGTTGAACCAACAAGCCGTATTCCCATCCTGTCACATCGATGATCTCAAAATCGACTTGACGGGCCTGATGGACAATCTGTTGCGGTTCGCCGTTATTAGAGGCTGAAAATGTGGTCCGTAACGCAGGATGCCGATCGGTCAGTAATTGGAAGACTCGACGAAGGCCGTCTACGTCAAGCTCCGAACAGATGCGTAAGGCCAGGCCGACATTGTAAGCCGAACTGTCGGGCGCGTTTTGATAGATGAACCAAAGCGCTTGTTGTCCATGTGACAAAGGAAACGGAGCGTTGCTATCTGATGCCGTAGTGTCGATATTGCTCGTATCCGAGACTACAAGACTTGACGATGCCGAAACCGATATTTGCTCAACAAGCTTTTGCGCCAGACCGGAAACACCCAAGCTCGACAGGAAATTCGATATGTCTAACTCGACCCCAAATTCACGCTTGCACCAAGTCCGAAGTTCCGTCGACATCAGCGAATCGAATCCTAACTCAACCAGTGAAATATCGGTATCAACTGCTCTGGTAAGCCCCAAGACTTTAACAACTTTAGCTTCAAGGGCCTCGGTGACGAGCATCAAATGCTCATCGGCTGGAGCGCTTTGCAGGCAATCAAGAAGCGGCAGGCTGATCTCGATCGGTTCCGGCGACCCCGGATATGCCGTATCGTTCGCGATTTGGGTATCAATCAGGGCCTCTTCTGTTTCCCGCCGGTGCTGTTCTACCAAGGCCTCCAGAATTTTCGGCATCAAGTTCAGTTCTTCAGCGGAAAAATCTTGTGTCTGGGCAAGCCAATTGGCAAGTTCGTTACTGTTGCCCTGATTTAACAGGGTAGTACATTTGGTTGCAGTGCATGTCCCGGTATTCAGATGCGATTTATTATTCAACACCCAATAACGCTGTCGCTGGAATGGATAGTTCGGCAAGATAACGCGCCGGCGGGCTTTTGCATAATCCTGTTCGAAACCGGACCAATCGATTTTAGCTCCCAATTCGTACAACTGTCCCAGACTGCTAAGAATTAGCTCCCAGTCCTTATTCCTTCGTAAAGTCGGCAACCATGCCCGTTCTTTGCCGTCAAACAGGCATTGCTGCCCTAATCCAAGCAAAACGGGTTTTGGCCCGACTTCCAGAAAAACATCGACGTCCAACTGGTTCAGGTTTTCCATGCCATCGGCAAACCGTACCGGCTCGCGTAGATGCCGGCACCAATAGTCCACGGTTGCGATTTCACCTTGAATCGACTGACCGGTAATATTGGAAATCAGCCTTATACTCGGTGTTGAAAGTTCTATTTTTTGAATAACTTCCGCATAGGGAGCCAACACAGGATCCATCAGGTGTGAATGGAATGCATGGGAAACCTCAAGGTCTATAGCCTCAGATTGATCCTTAAGCAAACCCTTCTGTAAAAGAAATTGAACGACCTTAACTACCGCATTGCCCGAGCCCGAAATAACCACGCTTTTCGGCCCATTGATTGCAGCGATTGACACCTCGTTACTGGTATCAGAGTCGCGTATCGCTGCTATGGCATCCGCTTCAGATACCGAAATGCTGGTCATTTTGCCGTTTTTGGGAAGCGCTTGCATCAAACGCCCCCGCTCCACGATCATTTTGAGCCCGTCTTCCAAATTAAAAACGCCTGCAACCAATGCGGCAACATATTCCCCGACACTGTGTCCCATCACAACGTCAGGCTTTATTCCCCATGACTGCCAAAGCTCACTCAAAGCGTACTCAAGTGAGAATAAGGCCGGCTGTGCATAAGCGGTTTGATGAATCGCGAATTCGTTTGCAGTGCCTTTTACCGAAGATTTAGGGTAAAGAATCTCCAGCAGAGGAATGTCCAGATAAGCCCGCAAGATTTCGTCGCATCGGCACAAGGCGCGGCAAAAAGTCGGTTGCGTTTCAAACAACTGACGACCCATATCCGGATATTGCGATCCTTGTCCGGTAAACAAGAAGGCAATTTTAGGTGCTTTTTTGGGTCGTGTCCTGCTTGCAGTCGATATAGCAGCCGATAATAGTTCCTGAGCTTCAATAGAAGATTCAGCGACAACGTGTAAGCGGTGGGGTAAGTGAATGCGACTTAGATTTGCCGTATAACAGACATTGGCGAAAGCTTGTTCAGGGTGGAATTTTAAATGAGAGCTATAACGTTGTGCCAACGCCTGTAATCCATCTTGAGAATTGGCACTCAAAGCAAGAATATGTCTCGGTCGATCCTCAATGATCTTATCGACCACAGACTTTGGGGCCTCCTCAAGAATGATATGTGCATTAATACCACTCAAGCCAAAAGAACTCACTCCGGCAATATTAGGTTTGTTACTACGGGGCCATGGCGACAACTCGGTCACGACTTTTAACGGAATCTGATCCCATGGAATGTGTGGATTGGGCTCTTTAAAATGCAAACTCGGTGGGATTTGTTGATACTGCAACGCCAAAACGGTCTTGATCAAGCCGGCAATCCCGGCGGCGGCTTCCAAGTGGCCGATGTTGGTCTTGACTGAACCGATATGTAGCGGCTCCTCCCGGTTATTTCCCATTATTTTGGTCAAAGCCCGGATTTCAATCGGATCACCCAATGCTGTGCCGGTACCATGAGCCTCAATATAACTGACGTCCGCCGGCTCGACCCCGGCTGCTTTAAAGGCTTTACGCAACAGTCTTTCCTGAGCGAGTCCATTGGGAACCGTAAGACCGGCGCTCTTGCCATCGTGATTGACCGCCGATCCGCGAATCAGCGCGAGAATATTATCGCGATCGGCAAGCGCATCCGAAAGACGCTTAAGCACAATCATCCCGCATCCTTCGCCTCGACTATAGCCATCGGCTGATGCATCAAATGATTTGCAACGGCCATCGGAAGCGATGGCCCGCATCTGTGAGAGCATGATATTGGTGACAGGATCCAAAATAAGATTCACACCGCCTGCAAAAGCTAAATCGCATTCTTTGTTGCGTAATGCTTTGCAAGCCAGATCAACTGTAACTAACGACGATGAACAGGCAGTACTTACCACCATGCTGGGGCCATGCAATCCTAGCGAGTACGATAAGCGTCCGGCAAGAAAACTATTACTGTTCCCGGTCAGCATGTAAGGGTCGATGCTTGAGGGCGTAATATTAATATCTCCGAATTGACGAAAAGCATAGTCGCTGTTCATCAATCCCACATATATGCCGGCCTCCGTTCCCCGTATTTGATCGGGAGACAGGCCTGCATTCTCAAGAGACTCCCAAGTAACCTCTAATAAGAGCCGAAGCTGAGGGTCCAGCTGTTTTGCTTCCCTGGGGGGGATGTTAAAAAAATCAGGATCAAATAAATCAATGCCGTCAATGAATCCGCCATGACGAATATAGCTTTTTCCACTTACGTCCGGATTTGGGTCGTATGAAGCTTCAACATCCCATCGATCAGCCGGAATATCTGTGATCGCGTCAACGCCATTGCGCAATAAATCCCAATAATCTCCGAGATTATCAACACCTTTAGGAAACCGGCAGCCCATACCGATAATTGCAATGGGTTCATTTTTCGCGTTTTCCAGTTTTTTAAGCTTTGACTTAAGCTCTCTCAGTTCAACAAGCGCCTGTTTCACTAAGTCATTTCTAGTTGACGTTTTTTCCATCTAGTTCCCCTTAAGTAGATGCGTATCTTATGACCCAATATGGCTCAAATTAAGTCCACATAGTAAGTGATTATATAATTTTTCCTTATGCATTAAAAAATCAATCACTATTTTATGTTGTCGACAAATCGGTTATTAGACACAACTCGTGGCCTATTGCCAGCCTCTCCTCTTATTAGCCATCATGCTTATCCTCACTAAGCACAATAGCCTGGAATTTTTCTCGACTTGTGTCACAGATTCAAATCTAGCATGTATGTTTGTAAGCAGTCCCTTACATTCGATAAAAACATTTGTTGGGAAAAATACAGAAACCGGCCCATTTAAGCAATCTTGATGATTTCATAACTGACTATTTAGTTTATGTTTATTTGTTCGCTCATTATTCACCTATGTTGACATTATAAATCTGTCTTTAAAAGTATCCGGTTTTATTAGAACCTGTTCACGATCATTGATTAGCTAGTAATAGAAAGATGAGAAAAGTGTATCCCAGCGACATCAGTCGAGAACAATTTGCACAAATCCGGCCGCTGCTGGAAGGCGTGCGGAAGCTAACCAAACCAATTTATACGAGTTTTTTTGTGGCGTCTTGTATTTACTGAAGAGTGGCTGCCAATGGCGCATGCTGCCGAGTGACTTTCCGAAGTGGCGAACCGTGTATGCTGACTTTGAAAAATGGCGATCCCCTACTCAAGACGGCATCAGCGTTTTGGAGCAGGCATTAAAAAAATCAGCTTGGCGAGGTTCGCTGCAAACAGGGGCGGAACGCCTCGACGAGCTTCACCATCGTCGACGCACAGAGTGTGAAGAACACCGATAGCGCCGAACAAAAAGGCTACGCCGCGGGCAAGAAGGTAGCGGGCATCAAACGCCATATTGCTGTGGACATGCTCGGCTTGCCCCATGCGATCGAAGTGACCACCGCCGAGGTGACTGATCGGGCTGGCGCACTCAAAGCGATTACACGCTACGCCGCTAACTTGACGCAAGTCACGAGCGTTCTGGCGGATGGAGGCTATTCCGACCAACCTTTTGCCAGCGCCGTCAGTGAGAAGCTGGGGGCCACGGTTCAAATCGCCAAGCGCAACGAACGGCATACCTTCAAAGTGATTCCGCAACGTTGGCTCGTTGAACGCTCTTTCGCTTGGTTGGAAAATGCCGGCGCTTATAGAAAAACTGCGAGCGTAAGCTCAATACCAGTTTACAGTTCATCCATTTAGCTTTTTTGACGCTTTTACTCAGAAAATCGTAAACAGGCTCTAAGACCATTACATTCGAACGTGGCTCGTAATTGTTTAACGACATCGCTAAGGGTTAAGGCATTGAATCCCAAAGGGGCGCTCATAAACGACTACTATAGAAAATTGACCCAACATTTTAGGGGATTGAGTTCATAATGAGAATTGCTGGTAGAGTGAGTAACATTGGTTTCCTCTATTCATATTGACTTATAATGCTAAAGTTAAGATCAACAAAATGAATCACCTGATTACTGACAATAGTAATTTTAAGTCAAATACTTAAAAGTATCTCACCCTATCTATCGACGTTATATCTTATCTTCGACTGTGATTGATCTAGAAATTTCAATGTCCGTTCGACAAGCCTGTTTGGCTATCTTTTTTTTAACAACATGCAGTTCGGCAAAGAGCGAAGGCTTATTTTCGGTTGTTAGCGGCAAAGATATTAATCAGCTCGAACTCATTCAAAAGCATGGGCTAAATGCCGGTGGTTGGCTGGCAGTTGGAGCTACCTATGCTACCGATAATCAAGCAAATCACAACAACTCCCCCATATCATTTAATGATCAAAGTAATAAGGTATTGCTTAATCAAGCTAATGTATTTGTAGAGCGTTTAGTTGATATGGACGCAAATGAATGGAATGTCGGTGGCCGAATAGATGCGTTATTTGGCACAGATAGCCGCTTTACTCAGGCTACCGGTCTTGACGATAAACTTATCAGTGAACAGGATCTTGGTCATTATGATTTGGCTATTCCTCAGGCTTATATGGAGGTATTTATACCTTTTGATAAAGGTATAACAGCTAAGATTGGGCATTTTTATACGGTTATCGGCCATGAAGTCGTTACTGCGCCGAATAATTTTTTTTATTCCCATTCTTATGCGATGCAATATGGTGAGCCTTTTACACACAGTGGGGTTTTGTTTAGTTATGCTGTTAATAACAACTTCACTGTAAATAGCGGCGCTGTAACAGGTTGGGACAATTTCGATAAACGCCTGGCTAACTGGAATTTTTTGGGCGACGTATCATGGACAAACGATGAGGCAAGCAGCGCGGTCTCATGGTCTGTCATCAGCGGCGATGTGAGTAATAAAACCATATCGTCAAACAGAACGTTATCAAGCCTGGTTATATCGCAAAGCCTTGGCGATAAGCTGCAATATGTTTTTCAAAATGATATTGGCTATCAGCAACAAGCTATTAATTCGGCAAACGATGTGTTTTGGTACGGTATTAATCAATATTTATTTTACGATGTTACCGACACACTTTCTGCCGGCATCAGAGGCGAATGGTTTCGTGATAATAACGGCACCCGTCTTAATATCGGTAGCCCGGGCGATTACTATGCGATAACTGCCGGAGTCAATTGGAAAGCAATTGGCTGGCTTACGTTGCGCCCTGAACTTCGTTATGACTGGGCGCACTCAAAAACTAAAGCTTACAATAATCACACCCAAAATAATCAGCTAGAACTCGCTGTGGATATGGTTGTTACATTCTAAGCATCGTTAAAGCCGCTCATCTCATTCTTTATAAAAATCTTACGAACTATTCTGTAGTTTCACATCGGTCTTATATTTTGAAATATATCATTGCCGCTCCCCGCAGTACTTTATTTAATATTCATTTTGATCCGGTAATCAACGTTAGGCTCAGGCCGGCATCAAAATAATCTATTACCGGATAATTTGGGCAATGATTCTGGTTAGCCCTTAATACCGCGCAAAATAATCGAGTTAATTTCCTATCAAGACATTGATATGAGTAAGTCGTATTGCACTCGCATTACTTGTTGAATTAACTTGATCTTAGTTTTTAATCAATACTATAATAAAATCGATTCGAAACTACATTCCCTATTTTGGATTCCATCTCCCTCATACTAATCCTTTAAGGCGAATATAATTCGGTAATCTACAAAAGCCGTACTATTGTCTTTATTTACATAACGGCAACAGACTTCAAGCGCCGATAACTGGGTACAGGCGAGGGATTTGTGCGGAAGAAAACCAATTCATCAAATTAGTTGGTAATACGTAATTACCAGCTTATGTTTTTGGCTTCAACAGTTAGCAGTGATATAGCCCTGATTATTCTGGAGTGAATAAATGAAATTAGTAACCGCAATAATAAGACCGCATATGTTGGATGACGTACGAGCTGCACTCGTCGATATAGGGATTAGTGGTCTGACTGCCTCAGAGGTAAAAGGATTTGGCCGCCAAAAAGGTCATACGGAACTCTACCGAGGCGCGGAATACGTGATCGATTTCCTTCCGAAAGTGACACTTGAAATTGCCGTTTCCGATGACAGCCTGGATAACGTGATTGATTCGATTATAGGGATCGCCAATACCGGCAAAATCGGCGACGGAAAGATATTCATTAAAAGCCTTGAGCAAGTAATCCGGATACGCACCGGCGAAACCGGCGATGCGGCTCTTTAACTGTTAAATGATTAAGTCATTTTTTGATAGATAATGCGCAAAATGAAACGTGTGGAACCAACAGGTAATTGATTGACGTTAAACAAGATATTCAAAACCGCCATAGAACCATGGTATGTTCTTGACAGATCTTTTCACTGTCCGCTTGAGAGAGCGGTTGTTTGATTAAGCCGCATAAAAAACCATTGTCTGTTACCGTAAAATAATGGCACGTGTTGCACACGCCGAACGATTGCGTCCGATTGGCTTTCTGGAGAGCTGCCAGAGTGTTAGCAAAAGCAATCTCATAACTAAGAATATCTTCTTTCTTTTCCATCATGGCGGCCGCTTTAATAAACAATTCGGCGGGTTTTGCCCTTTCCAGGATTTTCTGGCCTTCCGGTAATAACTCAAGATGAACAACGCGCCCATCATTGGGATCGGTCGTTTTTTTTATATAGCCTTTCTTTTCCAATAACGATACGGTTTGAGAAACGGTACCCTTGGTCATGCCTAGATAATTGGTAAGTGCACCAGGAGTATCACTGTATTTGTTACAACGCGACAAATAGTTTAGAGCTTGCAAATGCACGGCTTGCAAACCTACTGCCGTACATTTCTTTCGTTCTTCCGAACGAATCAAAGCCGACATACGCTCAATCAAATCGAATAAATCAACTTTTTCCATATTGGTTATCAAAAATATCAGTAAGAAAAATGTTTATCTGTATGCAAGTCGATGTTAGCGATTTTTCAGCATTTTTTATGTAGCAGTCCAGATGCTTGAATTGTACTAGAAAAAAGACATCGTTTGTTTCAAGTAATCGTAGAGCGCTTGAAACAAACGGAGACAGCTTTACATATATCGCTCTCAGTTAATTATGAAATGCAGGCCAAATATTCTAATGCTTCATACCTCATGATTATTTTCATACGAATTTTGTAAAAAATTAGCGCGCCATATTTACTTTCGAATCAACATCATCTAATCTATTATTTCGTTTCGATACGAAATTAATTAAGTTGCATCACTAATTTTCCCATCCCTTTAATAATAACAACTAATGAGATCTTATGAGCGCACACACTTTTTTAAAAATGAATTTTTTCCGCAGCTTACTAACTATAGCGTTGCTATTTTTTGCCTCCGGCAATTTGTTTGCACAGGTTCATATTGCGAGCGAAACGGATGTTCAAGGGTGTGAGTATTTGGCTGAAGTTGATGGCAGTTCTGGATATGGCAAGAACCATAATTGGCCAAACCTCGCGAAACTTTCAGCCCTTACTAAAGCAGAGCAACTGACCGCAACGCATATCATTATGGTTAATCTTCATCCAATCGGTGCTTTCAATGGCATTGCCATAGCCAAAGCCTATCGCTGCGAACCTGTAAATCAAGTTAATGAGGCGTCAGTAAATCAGGCCAATGAACACTTGTAACTAGACTTTGTTGATATTTGCCGGGAATTTCAGAGAGGTTTCGCTGTTTCATAACTAACGTATTACAGATTTTATCGGAATTATGTAGCAGCTGCACAAAACTAAATAAAACAACAATATGCAAGTTTAATTCAGCTGCAGAAAGTAGCTGGATTAACAGGAATGTCTACTAATTAAATTTGAGAGCTATATGGCAACGATTTGATATAGTTTTCCGTAAAACCCCAGTCAGGGGTTCCGTCAATCGTGGCGGGTAGCTTGATAGTTTCATTTTTCAAGTGACCACTTTCTACCATAAGTTATATCGATATTTTTCCTGCCTTATGAGTGCACATAGGAATAATGATATAGCAGGCGTATTTTGAATTTAGGGTAAAGTACATTAACATCGTCCGTAGCCCAAAAATCAATGGACTGGTAAAAAGCTTCTGCGACCGATCTATTATATGAAAGACTAATCGTGTTAGCGTCATGGATTGACTGCTACCAATCTGTGCAGTCAATCCATTATTGGAATCCGTGGCACCGACGAAGAGGGTGTAAATAAATACGTGTAACCGCTTATTTATTTACACCCTCCTTCTTTCGATTATCAAAGACCTTAAAGCATGCTTTATTTTGCGCCAAATATTTTGACAAATTACGCCAAATATCCCGCCGCGCCACACCACTTGCCACAAACCAAAGGCACAGTATTATCAAAGCGCTACATGAAAGGTAGCAAACGAGTAGCAATGATTTAGCTTCGAAGTCAACAATCAAATCAAAAGCATCATACATTGTTGATTCATAATAAATATATGGAGCCAATGATGGGAGTCGAACCCACGACCTACTGATTACGAATCAGTTGCTCTACCAACTGAGCTACATCGGCTTTATGTTTATCGTACTCTAGCGCACTAAGGTACGATCATTTGAAACGTGGCTAGACTGATAGCTGCCCAATGCATCAAGTCTCTTGCCGACACCTTAAGAAGTCATTCTAGTGTCATAAATCTTAGCATACTACTTTCTACTTTTTCGAGCTACCGGCTTACAAACTATCACTTCTCCGGCTTTTATCGCAATTCAAGACGACATCCAGGCTAGGCGATCTTTGAACTTTGCATTGCAATAGTCCGGAAAACATCGGCAAACATTTCTTTAGTCAGCCGTTTGGTCTGTACGTTGTATCGGCTGCTGTGATAGGAATCAACCAACACGCGCCCATCCGGCAAGGTGTGACAGGCATTATGGGCAAATTTGGCGCTACCCTGTTTTAGCCCGTAAGCTTTTAATACCGCCTGATGGGCAACCAGGCCCAAGGCCAGGATGACGGCCTGCTCCGGCAAGATTTTTAACTCGGCCGCCAAATAGTGATTGCACTGATTGATTTCGGCATGGGTCGGTTTGTTTTGCGGAGGCAGGCATTTGACGGCATTGGAGATGCGGCAGTTTTTAAGCGCCAAGCCGTCGGTTAATGACTCGGATTTTACCTGGTTGCTGTAGCCGAACTCGTAAAGCGCCTCATAGAGTAACAATCCGGCATAGTCGCCGGTAAACGGCCTGCCTGTGGCATTGGCGCCATGCATGCCCGGCGCTAAGCCGACTATCAGAAGCTGCGCCGAGCTGTCGCCAAAAGGCGAAACTGGACGCGCATGGTAATCCGGATGCTTTTGTTTAACTTCACACAGGAAGTCGTCCAGCCGTTTACATTGTCTGCAATCTTGATCGAATATTGGTTTTGAATACATGGTTTGTTAATGTTGGCTTGTGGATTTGTTTTATGGCGGGGAAAATCTATTTGATTAATTCACCACGAAGACACGAAGACCACGAAGTTTTTACCCGGCTTTTTCTTCGTGAACTTCGTGTCTTCGTGGTGAATCCCCTATTAAGTTCATAACGAAAAATTACCCACCTTGTTACTATCGGAAGCCAACAACTGCAACTTCTCAAGCCTGGGTAATTTTTTTATCGCAACTTCCCGCTTGCCGGCGGAACTACGATCATGCCCGGTCTCGACATAAACCAGCTGTTTAGGCAGTCTGCCGCGAAAATATTTTGCGCCTTGTCTGTCCGCATGTTGATTAAAGCGCCGGACGACATCATTGGTAATGCCGGTGTAAAGCGATTCGTCGGTGCAAAGGATGATGTAGACCTGCCAATTCATGCCGTTTATACGACCGTTCCAAATACGGAACCGACAGTTGCGGTCAAGCCCATCGCCAACGCGCCCCAAAAGGCAACGCGAAAAGCGCCTTTAACGATTTCCGCTCCGCCGCTATAGGCCGCCAACATGCCCAGCAAAGTTAAAAACAGCAACGATGCGGACGACACCGGCACGATTAAATCGGTATCGGGGGCAAACACGACGATCAATAAAGGCAGCGCTGCGCCAACGGCGAAGGTAACGGCCGATGTCAAAGCCGCCTGAATCGGTCTTGCGGCGCCTGTTGCGGATATGCCGAGTTCATCGCGGGCATGAGCGCCTAATGCATCGTAATTCATTAATTGTTCCGCAACCTGCTCTGCCAGTAACGGATCAAGTCCCCGCGACACATAGATGGCCGCCAGCTCTTTTTGCTCACGATGGCCGTCTTCAGCCAGTTCCTTGCGTTCACGCTTTAAATCAGCCTGTTCGGTATCGGCTTGAGAACTGACCGATACATACTCACCGGCCGCCATCGACATCGCACCGGCAACCAATCCGGCAATACCGGCCAAGACTATATCCTTGTGCGTTGCATGGGATGCGGCAATGCCGACGATTAAACTGGCCGTCGACACGATACCGTCGTTCGCGCCCAGCACGGCCGCGCGCAACCAGCCGATACGATGAGTTCGGTGTGTTTCGTGATGAGGTGACATTAGGTTTCCTTTTTAAATGACCCGGCAATTGCAAAATAGAACACAGATGGCACTGATCAGGCAGATTTGAACGGATTTTTAAGATTCGCTTTATCCTTGGTTATCAGTTTAATCCGCATTATCCGTGCTCTATTAAATATACAGTCTGCTTTCGCTTTGCTATTAAAAATCCGAAAGCGATTTCGGCGGAATCGCCGCCCTTAACGCATTCAAGACAGCAAGCACATCTATGACTTCCTGGATAATCGCCCCGGCTACCGGCGTTAAATAGCCCAAGCCGGCAAAGATCATCCCTATCAAACTCAGCGCCATGCCGCCTACCGCGCTTTGCAGCGCAATTTTACGCATCCGTTGACCAATATGAAACAGTTCATCGACTTTTAACAATGAGCTATCCATGATCACCGCATCGGCCGATTCGCCGGTAATGTCGCTGTTCTGGCCGAAGGCTATGCCGATCGTCGCAGCCGTCAGCGCCGGCGCGTCGTTAATACCGTCGCCCAAAAACACGGTTTTCGCGGCTTGGGTTTCAGTGCGCACCAACTCCAGTTTCTGCTCGGGACTTTGGCTGAAATAAGCGTGCTCAATACCGACTTGACCGGCTAGAAAGCGTACTTCCGATTCCTTATCCCCGGACACCAGCATCACTTTGTCAAACAAATGGCTGGGACGCAGGTGATTGATGAATGATGAACTGTCGGTTCGGACTTCATCCCGAAACTGCAAAGTCGCCGCGTAAACATCGTCGATCAGCACCACGCATTCCAGGCCGCCGCTAACCGGCGGCAGCACGTTGGCAACATCAGAGTGCAACTCAACAAAATTTTTACGGCTGGTAATCCGGACCTGCTTTCCGGCCACATTACCTTTAAGCCCTTCGCCCGGCAACTCGGTGATATTGCTTACGCTTAATAAAGATAACGCCGATTTTTCCGCCGCGCTAATAATCGCACGCGATAGCGGATGCTTGGAATAACGCTCCAGACTGGCGATTAGCACTAACACGTCCTGCTCGTTACATCCTTCACCGGGAATCAGGGCGGTCAGCGAGGGACGACCATAGGTCAAGGTGCCGGTTTTATCGAAAATTGCCGTGCGGCAAGTGCCGATGGTTTCCAGAATGGCCGGATTCTTGATGATGATTTCTCGCCGCGCGGCCAGCGAAATCGAGCTGATAATGGTGACAGGGATGCCGATCAGCAAGGGGCAAGGCGTGGCGATGACCAGTACGGACAAAAAACGAACCACATCGTCGCTGGCTGCCCAGGCGATTAAGGCAATGACTACGGCCAGCGGCGCGTACAGCGCGCCCAATTGATCGCCCAGCCGCCTGATATTCGGACGATACTTTTCGGACGATTGCATCACTTCCATGATCTTGGCATAGCGGGAATCGACGGCCAACTTGTCCGCGCGTATCGTTAATGCCGAATCGCCGTTGATTGCACCGGAAAGCACTTGGGAACCGTTGACTTTCGACATCATATACGGTTCGCCAGTCAGGTAGGATTCGTCCATCGTGCCGGAACCTTCCAGCACGGTGCCGTCGACGGGGCAGATTTCATGCGGCAATATCAATAACGTATCGCCGATATTCACCTGCCCGGTAGTGATGTCGGCAATTTGGTCGCCGGATTTTCTATGCGCAACCGACGGCATTCGCCTGGACAACGCCTCAAGTACTGAAGAAGCCTTGCGCACTGCATAGGACTCCAGCACCGCGCCGCCGGACAACATCAACACCACCAAACTGCCGGCCAGATACTCGCCCAGCAAAACGGCCGTAACGATTGAAAGACCGGCCAGTAAATCCGCGCCCCAATCACCCCGCCCCAATTTCACGCCCAGCTGATAAAGCAGCGGAAGACCGCCCAGCACCAGTACCGCAAGCAGCGGCACGGACACCAACTCAAGCGGAAAAACGAATTGTCCTTGATAGAGTTTGGCAGTTGCTGAATTTAAAGCCGCGTTAAAGGATAGCGTGTAAACGTCACGATCTATATCAAGTCCATAACGCAACGCCAGATAGCCGCCAATGCCGAGCAGGCTTACAACGGCAATAATGCTTTCGGATATTGCTGTGGGAGTTGCTTGTTTACCGGTCATGGTTTTCAGCCTCGCAGTTTTTTATGCCCTCCATTCTATCGGCAACGCGGGCGAATGTTGAAGCTATATGCGTCTTTTGCACGGCAGCAGACTTGTAAGGATATGGCCGGCAATAACTTCCCGATATGGATCGGTGAAATTTTTCCGTTCGCCCTGACCCTTCGACTGCGCTCAGGACTAAAGGCCTTGTCGAAGCCTGTCATGAGCTTGTCGAATGAGGTGGGCGGAAAAA
>CAZJOY010000009.1:0-48711 GCA_964547705.1 uncultured Methylobacter sp.
CACGAAGGACTGGAAGGATACAGGACGAGTGACTTGATGCAGGAGGTACGACTCCACGGATGGAGGAGGTAGAGCAATGCACGGAGCATTTGCAGAGAGCAACGCAGGGAGCGGTTGCCGAGGTAGAGCAACGCAGGGAGCAGTTGCCGAGACATGAAGAACACGAAGGGGTAATTCATCACTTCGTGTCTTTGTGGTGTTTTATGGGGCGTCTGTGCAAGGCTGAATAGCATCATGATGCTGACTGTGCGTAGCGATAATCAGGTTTTGCAGCTGTCGCTGAAGGATGGTCAATCGGTACGTGCAGCGCTGGATACCACCGAACTCAGGGTGCGCGCCGCTTGCGGTGGGTTGGGGACGTGCGGGGCTTGCCTGATTCAAATCATTAGCGGCAGTTTTAATCCGCCGACGCTGGCGGAGCGGCAAAAAATTCGCCCCGAAGAGCTGGCGGACGGCATGCGGCTCGCCTGTCAATTGCGGGCCGGCAGCGACGGCGAGTTGTATCTGCAGTACCCTGCACCGCATTCGGAATGGAAAAGCCTGGACGCTTCCGAACTCTATCGAGCCGCCGGTAATGCCGCTATCACCGGGCATGTTTATGGCGTGGCAATCGACCTGGGCACTACCCATATCCGCTTGTCGTTGTGGAACCGGCAGTCCGGGCGGCGTCTCGGCAGCCGTTACGGCATCAATCCGCAAGTTGCATCCGGTGCCGATGTGCTGACCCGCCTGGATGCCGATCGCATCGGCGATCCTGACAGCCACGTATTGACCCAAATGGCGCGTAAGGCCATTATCGACGGCATCCGCGATATTTTAAGCCGCGATATGGGCGAAGTGTCGCCGATACTGGCTGAAATCGGCGAAATACTGATCGTCGGCAACACCGCGATGCTGACCCTGATTTGCGGCAACCACGACGACAGTCTTTATCAACCGGAAAATTGGCAACTGCCGATAGCCTGTCAGCCGACAGATGTTGCAACGTGGCGCAACGCCTGGCGTACTCCGCATGCCGAAATTAGCATTGCCCAGCCGCTGGCCGGGTTTATCGGTTCCGACCTGTTGGCCGATCTGCTTGCCACTGCGATCACCGAACAGCGGCAACCGGCGCTGCTGGCCGATTTTGGCACCAATACCGAAATTGCATTGTGGGATGGGCAGACTTTGTGGGTAAGCTCGGTGCCGGGCGGACCGGCATTCGAAGGCGTGGGCATGCGCAACGGCTTGACCGCCGAAACCGGGGCTGTCTGCAAAGTTTCGAGACACGACGGCGAATGGCTGTTGCAGACGCTGGATGACGTAGCGGCGCGCGGTTATTGCGGCAGTGGCTTTATCGATGCGGTTGCGTTGCTGCTGGAGGAAAAATTGCTGAAACCGTCGGGACGCTTTGCCGAGCCGCAGCCGCTAGGTGGTTATTTATTGGACGAGACTAATTTCCGCACGGGCATTTGCCCGGCCGATATTGATATTTTTCAGCGTGCCAAGGCGTCAACGGCGGCTGCTATGCTGCAACTGCTGATTTACGCAGGTTTGACGGCGAACGATTTGCAAACGCTGTGGATTTGCGGCAGTTTCGGCCGGCATCTCGATTTGAACAGCGCGATGCGTGTCGGTTTATTGCCGACCGTCGATCAAGACCGGGTAAAGTTGCTTGCCAATGCCGGTCTGGCCGGGTGTGAAAAGTTGTTGCTGGACCCTGCTGTTAAAGTTTTATTAAATACGATTACCAGCCGGGCGCATGTCGTCAATTTGGGCGGCGTTTTGGAGTATGAAGAGCGGTTTATCGATAACCTACGCTTACAACCGGTGTGAGCAACAATTTTTAACTTAACACGGAACAATTGAAGGTTAAGCCGTTCGCGGTGAGCCCATTTGAAGCAGAATTGCTTAACCGGTCTCAACTGAAAAGTCTAAACTACGGAGCGCGAACAATGTTTGATTTTTATATTCAATGCTATAACGAAGCTGTTTTCGATACCGATAAACAGGCGGCGCTGGATGTGGTTAACAAAGCTTTGAGCGACGGCTTAAGTCCTGAAGATGTGGTGTTTAAACTGGTGATTCCGGCTATTGAAGCGATGATGGGGCGTATCGAAAAAGATCCCGACTCCAATCTGGCCCAGCATTTTATGACTGCGCAGATTGCCGCCGATGTCACTGAAAAGATGTTGGAAAAGTTCGCACAACCGCCGGAAGTGGTCGGCAGGGTGATTATCGGTGCAGCTCATGGCGATCTGCACTCGTTGGGCAAACGCATCGTAATCGGCTGCTTGAAGGCATTGATGGTCGAGGTGATCGATTTGGGTTCCAACATTAGCGCCGAGCAGTTCGTTGCTGCTGCGATTGCCGAGCAGGCGCAGGTGATTGCTGTTTCGGCGATGATGGCGCATACCGCGCTAGGCGAGAACGGCAGTCTGCAGGTGCGTGCGTTGTTACGGGAGCAAGGATTGGAAGACAAGGTCAAGATCGCGGTAGGCGGCGCGCCTTACCGTTTCGATCCTGAACTTTATGTTAAAGCCGGTGCCGACGCCTGGGCGCCGGACGGCGTGACGGCGGCCAAAGTGATCGTGCAGCTGATTCGCGAGGTGAAACCATGAAGCCGCTTGAAGTATTTGAAAATCAGCCGTCATTGGCTATGGTCGGGTGCGGTATTCTTCGCAATGAAGTGAATTTTTTGATCGAAAAGAACGGCTGGAATGTCCATACCCATTTTCTGGATTCGGCTTTGCATAATTACTTGAATCGGCTGTCGGTCGAATTGAACAGCGCGCTGGACGAGCGCGAAAAACTTGGCGAAAAAACCGTGGTGTTTTATGGCGGTTGTCATCCGTTGATGGAAAATTATCTGGAAAAACATCATTCCTGTCGCACCCATGGCCAAAATTGCATTGTGATGCTGACCGGTTATGAGCTGTTCATGCTGGAGCTGGAAAAAGGCGCTTATTTTTTATTGGAAGATTGGGCGCTGACTTGGGAGCCGATGATTACCGCCTGTTTTGGGATGAACCTGACGGTGATACGCGAGATATTTCACAGCAGCCATAAATATCTTCTTGCCCTCAAAACGCCGTGTAACAGTGATTTTATCGAAGCGGCCGAAGCTGCCGCGCGCTTTGTCGATTTGCCGTTGCAGTGGATGGATGTCGGTCTTGGCCATTTGGAGTCGGTTTTGGCCGATGCGATTCAACGACGGCTGGCAGACCGGCAATGAGCGAGCTTCTTTCTTATCAGCAATTGCAGGATCGCGTTGCTTATCTGGAAAGCCGGCTGCATAAAGTCTCCGAGGAAAAAGCCAACCTGTATCTGGTTCTGCATTTGGTCGAATTATTGAATCCGCTTGCCGGGCTCGACGGCTTGTTGGAAAGCTTGATGTCGGCTTTATGCAGTAGCTTGGGCGGTACCAATGTCGAAATTTATTATTTTGATGAAGGCGATATTCATTATGCCAATCTGTCCGGCGAGCGCCGTATCGTTGAGCGTATCGACGACGCGTTGGTTGCCGAGGTTTTCGAAAACCATAAACTGGTCGAGCAATCGACCGACGTATCCCATACCTTGCTGGTTAACGATGCGCTGCCGGTGGCCTGCACTTGGGTGATGCCGTTGCTGGTGGGTAGTGATTTGCTCGGCGTGATCAAAATGTCCGACTTGCTGGGTTCGGCGCAGATGCGCGATTACCTGACGCCGTTTTTTTCGCATATGGCGCTGATTTTGGGCAACGAAATCAAAACCCGGATCGCGGAAACCGCCAATAAAGCCAAGACCAGTTTTTTGGCGACGATGTCGCATGAAATCCGTACGCCGTTGAACGGTATTCTGGGGATGGCGCAACTGTTGATCACGCCCAACTGTAGCACCGACCTGCAGCGGCAATATGCTCGCACCATTTTATCTTCCGGGCAAACGCTATTAGCTTTGTTGAATGATGTGCTCGATTTGTCCAAGATTGAGGCCGGCAAGCTTGAACTGGTTTATTTCGAGGTTAATCCGCAGCAGGCTATCGACGATGTGGTGTTGTTGTTTGCCGAGAGCGCGCGTCAGAAAAATCTGCAAATGACTGCGGTCTGGACCGGAATCGCCGGACAATGTTATCGGCTTGATAAGTTGCGGCTAAGACAGATGCTGGCCAATTTGGTTAGCAATGCGATCAAATTTACCGATCAAGGCCTTGTCCGTATCGAAGCTCGTGAAGTGGCGTGCGATCGGCAGCGGGCGACGCTAGAGTTCTCAGTGACCGATAGCGGCGTCGGCATTGCCGTCGATCAGCGGCATTTGTTGTTCAAACCTTTTTCGCAGATTGACGGCAGTTCGACGCGGCATTATGGCGGTACCGGCTTGGGGTTGTCGATTATTCAGCGTTTTGCCGAACTGATGCAGGGTGAAGTCGGCGTGGACAGCTGTCCGGGGCAGGGGGCGCGTTTTTGGTTCAGGATCGGTTGCGATAGAGTCGATGCCGCTGCCATGCCTAAAGAGGAACAGTTACCGCCTGATCAGTTCGTTGAGCGGGATGCCGTTGATGCCCGGGCTGAGCGGGAGTTTTTTATCAGCCATTATCAGTCTATTGTGCCGGTGCTTGATGAGTTGGAGCAATTGCTGGCTAATAATAGGTTCAGTGCCGTCAACCGATTCAATGCCCTGCAAAATTTGTTGGATGGTAGCGTGCTGGCGCCGCGTTTTACGGCAATAGGCTTGCTGGTTAACGAAATGAAATTCGAGCAGGCGCGTGGACGGATACAGCAGCTTCGGTTGAATTTTGACGATTATATGGATTTTTCGCCTTGAGCCTTTCGCCCAATCTTTTTTTATTCCTGGTGAATCGGCAGCCAGACGCGGAACGTGGAACCTTGTCCTATTTTGCTGTTAACCTCGATTCTGCCGCCGTGCTTATTAACAATGTTTTGGGAAATCGATAATCCCAGCCCCGTTCCTTTGCCTACCGGTTTAGTGGTGAAAAACGGTTCGAACAGATGCGGCAGGTGTTCGGGGGCGATGCCTTTGCCGTTATCCTTGATTTCCACCCAAACCTCCCGATCGGTGCAGCTTGTGCTGATGATAATGTCGCCTTCGGTTTCGATGGATTGAGCAGCATTGAGCAGTAAATTCATAAACACCTGGTTAAGTTGGGACGGCAGGCAAACTATTTCGGGAATATTGCCGAATTCCTTGTGAATGATGCAATGGTATTTGAGCTCGTTGCCGATAATGTTAATTGTTGAGTCAATGCCTTTATGCAAATCGCTTAATCCCCAGTGAGTGCTTTCTGTATGAGAAAAGTCCTTCAGATCCTGAATAATATCCCGTACCCGCGATAACCCTTCCTTGGACTCGGCGAGCAATTGCGGAATGTCGGTGCGCAGATAATCAATATCTTTTTGTCGTTTCAGTTCAAGCAGTTCTTGTAACGTATCCGGGACTATCGTATTGGCAATCTGTGTGTCGTAAGCATCCATTACGGCAAAAATATCGCGCAAATAGGTTTCCAGACTATTCAGGTTGGAATTGACAAAACCGATGGGGGTGTTGATTTCATGCGCAATGCCGGCAGCGAGTTGGCCGATTGCCGCCAGTTTTTCCGATTGCAGTAACTGCAAATGGACTTGTTGATTTTCCTGGTGTCGCCGTTCGATTTCGGCTTCCAGAAAGGCATTTTGATCTTTCAGCCAGTCGCGTGCTTTTTTTAGCTCCAACTGGGTTCTAATCCGCGATAACAAGACCGTTAAATTGCACGGCTTGTAGACATAATCAACCGCGCCCAATTGCAGGCCGCGTTCTTCCTCTATTTCCGAAGCCAGGGCCGTAACGAATATGACCGGAATGTCTTGCGTGTCGGGATTGGCTTTTAGCCGGGTGAGCACTTCATAACCATCCATGCCCGGCATCATAACATCCAGCAGTATCAGGCATGGTTTTGGTGTGCCGCCGGCCAGCTGTAACGCCAGTGATCCCGAAGTAGCGACCAAAACTTCATAGGTAGGCGTCAGGCATTGTCCGAATACCGAGAGATTGGTGAAATCGTCATCCACTAACAGAATGGTGTCAGCAGGGTCGACTGATGGGTTATCGGATTCCATCTGGCTTGTTCCTGTTTGCTTTGGAAATTAACGCTTATAGTTAGCCGGCTGGCGATTTCTTTTATTGTCACATGGGTATAGGTATCTATACAACATTGGCTACCGCTAAACGCTGAGATTTAAATATGAGCAATATATTGGATATAAGTTAAAGGGTGTTGTTTAATTATGAAAGCTTTATTGTGATTGCATGATGGCAATGCCGGACATTACATGTATACAAGATAAGCTCTAATTACTTAAATAAAAGGAGAGCAATATGCTGCTACGTCCACTTAATGAGGATGATCGAAATGAGTATGCAGTTATGTTGCACCGCTCATTCAATACTTGGTATGGCGCACATGGTTGGCCGTCTGATTATTTTAAATGCAGGCCTGAGCAGACGGGAATTTTTCTTGATGTTTATAACGAGATCAGTCCAGGTAGTAGCATTGCCGCATTTGATTCGAATAGCGGGAAACTCATGGGAGCCTGTTTTTTTCATCCGCGCGAGCATCATGTCAGTCTCGGCATCATGTCGGTCAATCCTGATTATTTTCAACGCAGAGTAGGGCGAGCGCTGGTCGATCATATTACCGGCTTTACCGATTCACATCGTTATGCGGCGTTACGCTTGGTTAGCAGTGCGATGAATATGGATTCATTTTCCCTGTACAACCGCTCAGGTTTTATCCCTAGGGCCAGCTATCAAGATATGGTATTGCCGGTGCCGATTGCCGGGCTTCAAGTGCATTATCCGCTACGCGACCGGGTACGCTACGCGGTTCCGGCCGACATTAATGCAATGGCGGTGCTGGAAATGAAAGTCAGCGGCATCAGCCGCGTAAGCGATTATCGCTATGCCATTGAAAACCCACACGGGATATTGCAGGCTTTGGTATTCGAAAGTTTTGACGGGCTTGTTGATGGTTTTATGATTTCGATTAAACATCCTGCATTGCATATGCTTGGGCCTTGTGTCGCGCGTAGCGAGAAGATTGCATTGGCGTTATTACTGCAAGCGATGGGGCGCTTTCAGAATGCAACACCGCTGTTTGCCGTTCCGATGGACAAACGCGAGCTGACTGAAACGCTTTATGCTTGGGGGGCGCGTAATGTGGAAACACATCTGTTACAAGTACGAGGCAAGTTTCAAGCCTTTAACGGAGTCAGTTTGCCGAGTTTTCTGCCGGAGACGGGGTGAGCCTCGTTACATCGAACAACGCAAGGCAGATTACTTTTTACCCACACGAATTTTAATAATGGGGTTCTTGCCGGTATTCTCTCTTAGTGAGTTGATATTACTGATTGTTTTGTGATCAATGATGCAATTTTTAATATAAGGTTTACCCTCAAAATAGACGCTTTCTATTTCCATGCCCGGTTTCAGTTGTATCCATGAAATTTCCACAACAGGTCGCTCTACGACAGTCTTCGAAGCATCAAATAGCTTGCTGTTTTTCCATGATTTTTCGAGCGTAGGTTTCTCTACAATAATGTCCTCTTCAACATCTGCGTCCTCTCTAAGTACTTGAATGAAAGTGTCGATAACCTCTGGATCATAATAGCTTTCTTTTCGACTTATTAATTGATTGACAGTGGCGCTGACCGCCATTGCTTCACCTGTCATCGCGCCTTCGAGATACGAGATATAGTCGCCAACTACGTTCAGAATACGAGAGCCTAACGGAATCTTTTGCTTAGCGAGACCGTCGGGAAAGCCTGAGCCGTCATAACGTTCGTATTGATGACGGATTAAAATAGAGGCGCCTTTTAACTGAGTTAACCCCTTCAATAAAGTCTCGCCTTCTACCGCATGATTTAAATAACGGCGTATGTCGGCAAGCGGTATTGAGTAATAGGGCTCGGATAGCAAACTATCTTGCAAGCTCATTTTGCCGATTTGTATCAGTAACCCGGCATAGAAAATATTCTGCTTTTCTTCTGCGCTCATGCCCAGTTTGCGTGCAACCAGTAAGGATTTTTCCGCGATATATTTTGATTGTCCGCTTTTAATGCCGGGGCGCATTTCTATGATGCGCGAGAATGCTTTAATAGAATCGATGTATTGCTTTTTTAGGTTGTTATTCGCCTGGTCAAGATGCTGCATAGTATTCTTGAGCTGTTCGGTACGCTGCTCGACTTTTTCTTCCAGATGTTCATTGAGCTCTTTTAATTCTTTATTTTGTTGATGGACAAGTTCTGATAAACGATCCCGTTCTTCGCGCAGGCGTTTTTGTTCCAGGGCATTGCGGACCAGCAGCTTAAGTTCTTCGTCATTCCAGGGCTTATTGCAGTAATTGTATATGCGGCCTTTATTGACCGCATCAATGGTCGATTGCAGATCGGCATAGCCGGTCAATAAGATGCGGATCGTGTCCGGCCACTGCGTGAAAACCTGGGTTAAAAATTCCGCGCCGTTCATTTCCGGCATACGCATATCGGAAATAACCAGGTCGACGGCATGCTGTTGCAGGATTTCCAAGCCTTCCGCGCCGCTTGAGGCAAAGTAGACCACATACGTTTCATGATGAAACAAGCGGCGCAAGGCCTTAAGCACATTCGCTTCATCGTCGACAAACAATATTGCGACAGGTTTATTATTAGTAACGGCTGGTAGATCAGTCAGCATAGCTGCTCCCGTTGTATTTCAATTCGCGTGGCTGCTATTTTACGCATTTTCAATAACCACACCATTGATAGGTAAGACAATTCGGAAGCTCGTTCCTTGGCCTATTTGACTGTTCAGTTGAATTTCTCCTTGATGCCTTTGGATAATACTGTAAGAGACGGAAAGGCCTAATCCTGTTCCTTTACCTACGGGTTTGGTCGTAAAGAAAGGATCAAAAATTTTGCTCAGATGCTTTGACGCAATGCCTTTGCCGGTATCGCTGATTTCCACCCACACGCGATCATTTTCCGTTCCTGTCCGTAAGGTGATAATTCCTTTATCTTCAATGGCATGTGCTGCATTAATCAGCAAATTCATAAACACTTGGTTAAGTTGATGCGGCAAGCATTTTACTTCAGGCAGGTTGCCAAATTCCTTAACAACTTTTGCTTTGTATTTGATTTCATTGTTGACAATGTTAAGTGTGGTTTCAAGCCCTACGTGCAAGTCAGCCCATTGCCAATCGTCATCGCCGCCAAGGTGAGAAAAGTCTTTCAGATCTTGAATGATTTTTTTTACCCGCGTTGCGCCTTCATGAGATTCTTCCAATAAATCGAGTACATCAGTCTTTAGAAAATCAAGATCAATTTTTTGCTTAAAGGATTTAATTTGTTCGAGTTGGTCGGTATCGTTGCCGGTTGTTTCAACTTTTTCATAAATCGCAACCAGTGCCAGCAAATTATCAACATAGTGTTTTAAGGAGCTCAGATTGGAATTGATATAGCCGATGGGATTGTTGATTTCGTGCGCCACGCCGGCTGCTAATTGGCCGATAGACGCCATTTTTTCCGACTGTAACAGGTGCATTTGCGCTTCTTGTAGTTGGCTGTTCAGCAGCAATTGTTGGTTTTTTTCAAATTCCAGTGTTTTATTAATTTTGATAAGTTCTTGAGTGCGTTTTTCAACTTTCTCTTCTAATTGTGCATTACTGCGCGCCAGCACTGTTTCGGCTTGTTTTTGCGAGGTAATGTCCATGCCGCAACCCATCAAGCCGGCAAAGCTGTTATTTTTACGCACTCTAGGTACTGCTGTTTCGTAGATCCAGGTGATTTTGCCGCTGGTATTTAGTACGCGGTATTGGATTTTGAATTTACTGAGCTCTTCAGCCGCGCGTATATAGGTTTGGGTGACATTGTCCCGGTCTTCTGGATGTATCCTGTTTAACCATTGTTCGCGTGTGAGCGTGTCGGCTTGTAAATTAAAAGTGGCGAACCAGAAGTGATTGCAAAAAATCGGTACATGGTTAGCGTTGGTGATCCAGATTAATGCAGAAATATTTTCAGCCAGTTCCTTAAAGCGATTTTCACTTTCGCGCAAAGCAGAATATAAATTACTTTGCATGATTTCATGGTGTTCTTGTTTATCAATTTGAATTTGCGCCGCATCAATGCCCTTAATAAGGCTGAGTGCCATTTGTTTATCGGTACTGAGGATGTGATGGCAAAGCCAGTTGACCAAGTAGTCCATCAAGTCTTCTGAAAGAGCATTAATATCGGCCTCGACTTCGCGCTGGACCGTTAGCATCTTGGCTACAAATTCTCTATGTTCCGCTTCATGGATGGTATACAGCGTTGGGTTGAATTTCGCAGCCGACATCAGTTGTTCTTCATGCTGAAAGTGGTACACCGTATAAGCAATTAAATCATTTACAATTTTGATCAGGGTGTCACGTTCGGCGCCGATAGCAACAGCTTCGTCTAATTGGTTAGTCAAATCGATAAGATGTCTATGCTGCTTATCAACGGAGTCTATGCCTAACTCCAGCTGACTGTTCCAATTTAAAATAGTCATATCGTTTGTAAGAGACCAAAGAAGGGTAATGTCGGCATTATGGCATAATTCCCTAAGGTTATAATTCTCTTGTTCAGTTTCGGCTAATAACGTGGTCGGCAAACTGCTGTCCGGTATCGGCGCAATATGCGGCTTGATCGTTTGAAACGTTAAGTATAGAAAGCGGTTGTTCTATAAGCGATTTATCGGACTGTTCAGCTTTAAGAATGAGTAAGTTGGCGGTATAGACTAGCAGCTCAAGCGACTTGCCGGTATTGAAATTAGGTGGTGTTTCGTGTTGTTCAATAGCTTCTTGGATAACCACTGGAAGATTCCAATATTGCGCGGCTTTGCCACCGATAACTGTATGATTAAAACCTAACAGCTGTTGTTCGGCTTCTATTTTAAATGTTGTGGATATTTTTATTAGCTGGCTAAATTTGTCCGGAAAAAGCATGGCAATTAGTATATCCCCGATGTCATGTAGTAAACCTGCTGTAAACGCAAGATCAGGATTGATGCCGGTACAATTTGCAAGGTGTCGAGCACATTCGGCAACGGCTATACTGTGTCGCCAGAATAGGTCGTAATCAAAGTCAGTGTGTTGTACGGGCAGCATTTTCGAGAAGCAGATACTAATCAGCATATCTCTTATTCGATTAATGCCTAGTAATACAATAGCTTCTCGCAGAGAGCCAATTTCCCTGGACATGCCGTAAAAAGGCGAATTGACGATACGTAGTATGCGTATTGCTATGGATGGGTCTGAGCTGATTTGATCGGCTAGTGCCGGTAAGTCTTGTTGTTTATTATCAATCTGTTCTAACGCTTCCATAAGCAATACCGGCATCGACGGCAAATTCGCTAAACATGCAAAACTATCGTTTAAGATGGGCATTTATTCTCCTTCAACGGTGATAGCACAATAACAACCCCTTTGGACTGACTGATATCGCCCATAGTGTTCATGTGGACATGTACGGAAACCCCTTCATTCAACGTTATAATTCCGCCATCAAGTTGGACAAGATCACTGGGGTAGAGGTCTTGTAATAATTCTAAAAGCACTTCCGGTAAAACATCGCCCGCCATAAGACCGAGCAGGCAAATGCCGGTAGACTGACAGAATATTTCTTCGGCACGCCGGTTGGAAACTACGATCATGTTTTGTTCGTCAATACCGATAATGCCTATGGGTAAGTATTCAAGAATCTCCTGCGAAATTTGCAACAAATTGACGCTGTGCATAACTTCACGGGTTTTATCGGCTACTTTTTGCGCAAGATTTTGATTGAGTCTGGAAAGTTTGTTATTTGCAGTCTGAAGCTCTTTACTCAGACGCAAATTTTCTCGCTCCATTTCATAGTGTTGAAATGCATCGCGAATGTTATTCCTGAGCAAATCATCATCCCAAGGTTTGGTTAAAAACTTATAAATTGCACCTTCATTAATAGCGTTGGTAATTGATTCAAGTTCAGTATAACCGGACAAGACGATGCGTAATGTTTTAGGATAAAGTAATTTAACTTTACGTAGGAATTCTACGCCGGTCATATAAGGCATGCGTTGGTCGGAAATGATAACGCCCACTTCGTGCTCTGCCAATAAGGCAAGACCTTCTTCGCCGCTATTGGCTATCAAAATGGTATATCCATCGGGTCGTAAAGTACGCTTAAGGGCATGGATGATGTTGACTTCATCATCTACCAGCAAAATAGTGCGTGGAATTTTTGATAGTTTAATCATAAATGGATACCTAAAAATTGTATTTCAAGGTTCGCCACTCAAGGTAAAAAACAGCTTAGGAGGGCTTCAAAAGTCAGGTATTTTGTACAGAATCACAACGTTCCATATTAACTATTTACATAAAATCAATACAAGAACTTGCTGATTTTTGCACTCTATAGATTTAGACGTATCCTCAGTATATCAGGTTAGTGTCTCGGCAGAGCCGACGTTTATATCTATGGTCTTGATCGACCTGATACGCAACTTATTTTGAAGATATCGGATCCCGCTTCTAAGGGCTTGAGTATAACATCTTTTTTTTCAGTAAAGGAATTGCCTGTTTAATAGCGTCTCTTCGCTATATTTAGGAGCTGGCTGAGGTGTGTGGCACAGGTCAGGCGTTTTAACGGAAGATTTCTTAATGGAGACAAGTTAAGGGATTAAGCAAGAAAATCAACGCTGAATCCCTTTATTGTTTATTTTTAGTTAGCCAAATAGTTCAGCGGATTGTGTTATCTCCTGCCGGGATAGCCTTGGTTCATCTCATTGCCCAGAAAAGAACCCGCGGCGGCACCTAATCCGGTAGCAATAGGATCGCCGCTACCTAGTTCATAGCCAAAAACGCTGCCTATTACACCTCCAGCTAACCCTTGGTGTGAACGTGGATCGTCTGAATATTGCGCTTGTCTTTGATAATAGTTAATTTGCGGTGCTGGGTAATAATTGATCTGTGGTTGAGGGTAATAGTCGTGGTGGTGATGGTGGTGTCCATGGTGATGTCCCCAGCCATGGTCGTGGTGCCTCCGATGTCCCCAATCATCGTCATGGGCATACGATGCAGATGAAAAAAGCATAATGACAGCGGTTAATTGAATTAAAAAAAATAACTTTTTCATGGTTTTCTCTCTGAAATTATTCGGTTTGTTGTTAGGTTAATAAAATCAAGTTTGTCGGTTAAATAGATGCGTTATTTATACCCAAAGGGCATAAGTTTCGTTTGAGCAGACAAGCTGCTCAACTCAGCTTTAAGATTAAATCGGGTTAGCGTCTTCCGGCGATTCCGTTGCCCAAAAAAGAACCCGCGGCAGCGCCCAATCCGGTAGCAACAGGGTTGCCGTTACCTATTTCGTAGCCTAAAACGCTACCTACAACACCCCCAGCTAAACCTTGATGAGAGCGTGGATCTTGATAATTTGAATACCGAGGCTGTTCCGGATAGTATCTCGCTTGTTCAGGATAGTAATGTTTGTGGTGTCCTCTCCCATGACCGTGGCCTTCTCCTCCGGACGCGTAAGATACAGACGAATAAACAACTGCCAACATAAACAGTGGACTTACAAGAAACGATTTTTTCATGATTATCTTCCTTAAAAAAAATTTTAGTGTGCGTCTGGGTTGGCCGACAAAGGCGGATTGGCCAGTGATAAGCTTTGAATTCATATTATTCGTCTTAACCTTAATGGCCGCTTAACAAATATAGCGGTTGTAGATGAACGCTAAAGCCCATTCTTAAACCGCGATAGCGTTATGTGTACCAATTAATTGCCGGAATAATTCCGCTGTCTCGCTTATAATATTAGCCTACTTGAATCAATGTTTACCCAATCTTAATGGCATCTTAATAAATGGAACAGTTTATCCCCGGTCAACGCTGGATTAGTAATACCGAGTCTGAACTCGGCTTAGGTCTTATTCTTGATGTGGCACACAAGCGGATCACAGTGCTTTTCTTGGCTTGCGATGAAAAACGTATGTACGCACAAGATAATGCGCCGTTAACGCGCGTTCGGTTTTCTGTAGGCGACGTTATCGAGTCGATTGATGAAGATAAAGTTACCGTGACCGGCTTAACTGAGCAGGGCGGCTTGATCACTTATATTGGAAAAAACGAGTATGGACAGGAAGTTCAGCTCGATGAAGTGGAACTAAATCATCATATCCAATTTAACAAGCCCCAGGATCGCTTGTTCCTTGGGCAAGTCGATCCCAGCGCCTGGTTTTTACTGCGTTATGAAACTTGGCGACGATTGCAGCAACATCAGCAGTCTCCGGTTAAAGGCTTGCTGGGCGGTCGCGCTTCACTTATTCCGCACCAGTTATTTATTGCGCATGAGTCGGCTAACCGGTCTGCGCCACGGATTATGTTGGCCGATGAAGTTGGCTTGGGTAAAACTATAGAAGCCGGCCTGATTTTGCACCATCGACTGATTAACGGTTTGAGCAACCGGGTCCTGATTATCGTGCCGGAAACGTTGTTGCATCAATGGTTGGTCGAAATGCTCAGGCGTTTTAATTTGCGTTTTAGTATTTTTGATGAGGCACGTTGTCTTAATACCTATGCGGAAGACGATATGCTCGCTGAAGAGGGAACGGGGGACGATGGCGAGAATCCGTTTTTAAGCGAACAATTGATTTTATGCAGTCAGGGCTTTTTCTCCAATTATCCTCGCCGTCAGCAGCAGGCCATTGATGCGGGTTGGGATATGGTGATCGTCGACGAGGCACACCATCTTGAATGGAGCGAGCAAGCGCCTAGCGCCGATTACCTGTTTGTCGAGCAATTGGCTCAGATTTCCCCCAGCCTGATCTTATTGACTGCAACGCCGGAGCAATTGGGTAAGGAAAGCCACTTTGCAAGGCTAAGACTACTCGACCCCGACCGTTTTTACAGCTTTGCTGCCTTTGTTGAGGAAGAGCACCTGTTCGAACCGGTAGCCAACGCGGCCAAGTCGCTATTGGCGGATAAGCCGTTGGATGAAGAGGAGCAACAGCATTTAATCGCTCTGCTTAAGGATGATAATGTTGATAGCTTGCTAAAAAACCTGAACGATCCGGAAAAATCGGCGGCGGCACGCGATGCGTTGATTAAGGTTTTACTGGATCATCATGGTACCGGGCGGATTTTATTTCGGAATTCGCGGCAAACTGTACAGGGCTTTCCTGAGCGGGAGCGTTATGGCTACGCCTTGAGTGGTCGCCCCAATATCAATGATTGGCAACAAGATCCGCGTTATTTGTGGCTGGTGGACAAAGTTAAGCAACTAGCCGGCCAGAAGGCCCTGGTTATCTGTAAACAAGCGCAAACCGCAATTGACCTGGAGCAAACTTTAAAGAATCGAGCCGGTATTGCGTCGGCTGTGTTTCATGAAGGGATGAGTATTATAGAGCGCGACCGGGCGGCAGCTTTTTTCGCCGATCCGGACAGCGCGGCGCGGTTGTTGATTTGTTCTGAGATTGGCAGCGAAGGCAGGAATTTTCAGTTCGTCCATCACTTGATATTGATGGATTTGCCAACCAATCCCGATTTATTGCAGCAACGTATAGGCCGTCTTGATCGTATCGGGCAGAAACACATTATCCAGATTCATGTGCCGTACCTCGAAAACACCGATAATGCGGTGTTGTACCGTTGGTATGATGAGGGTCTGAATGCGTTTGCCTGTAACAGCTCATCCGCTCAGCGGGTTGCGGACATACTGCACGAAGAGCTGAGCGCGGTTTTGGCGAGTAAAAATCCAACTGATATTGACGGCCTTATTGTCAAAACAAAGACCTTAAGCGCAGAGCTTGAAGCGGAAATGCATAATGGCCGAGATCAATTGCTGGAATTGAATTCCTGTCGCAAGGAATTAGCCGATCAGCTTATCGATCAGCTGAATACTTATGAAAAAGAAGGCGTGCTGTGGCCTTATATGGAAGATGTATTCGAATGCTATGGCGTCGATACCGAGTTCCATTCGCCGGATTGCTTTATTGTCCGTCCCAGCGATCATCTGCGCGTGTCGCATTTTCCCGGCTTGACGGAGGATGGCATCACCGTTACCGTTGACCGGCAGATTGCGTTAGCGCGGGAAGATATGCAGTTTATGACTTGGGAGCACCCGATTGTCACGGCGTCGATGGACATGGTGTTGTCCAGCGAAACCGGCAACGCCGCGATCAGCGTGATTAAGCATAACGATCTGAAAGCCGGACAGTTTTTGCTGGAGTGCTTGTTTATTGCTGAATGTAGCGCGCCTGCTGAATTACAGATTGGAAGGTTCTTGCCGCATACGCCGATTCGGGTATTGATTGATCAAAATGCCAAGGATTTAAGTGTAGATATCGATCACCGCGACTTGGTTGAAGCGGGTATCAAGTTTGATAAACATAAAATCATTGCTTTTTTGAGTAGCCAGAGGTCGCATCTTGTCAATTTAGTGAGTGTAGCCGAGCAAAAAGCCAAAGCCGACATGCAGCAGTTGGTCGATCAGGCGACCCAAACCATGCTCGAATCGCTAAGCAACGAGATAAAACGCTTGGTCAGGCTGAAAAAAGTAAATCCGACGATCAAAACTGAAGAAATCGAGCAGTTAAAAGATATGACCATGCTGGCGCATGAAAATATCCAGGCAGCGCAATTAAGACTGGATGCGGTCAGGTTTTTGATCACCAGTTGATACTGAGCATTATCGCAAATGACATTAAATATTCACCACGAAGACTCGAAGAGCACGAAGTTCTGTATTTTCTTCGTGCTCTTCGAGTCTTCGTGGTGAGTTTTAACAACTTATTGCTGAATTAAGTATGATCATTCGCAAGCCATATCAAATCAATCAAATCAAATAAATTATGATAAATATCGGCAAAATAAATAAGCTGAACGTAGTTAAACAACAAGGCGCTAATGTTTATCTCGATGATGGAACTTCGGGAAAGGTACTGTTGGCGGACAGAAAGTTGCCCGCAAACTGCCAAGTTGGCGATACTCTCGATGTATTTGTTTACGTGGATTCAGAAGGCCATTTAGCCGCTACCACCAAAAAGCCGTTGGCTCAGGTGGACGATATAGCTTGGCTGAAGGTAGTGTCGCTTAATTATGTCGGCGCATTTTTGGATTGGGGGTTACCCAAAGATTTGCTGGTCCCTTTCAGTGAGCAATATCATGAGATGGAAGTAGGGCGCTCTTATCTAGTCAAGGTGTTCCTCGACGATCAAAGCCGCATTGCCGCAACCACTAAGATAGATAAATTGCTCAGCGATGAAGGCGGTGATTTTGAAGTCGGCCAAAAAGTATCATTGATGATTGCCGATAAATCCGATCTGGGCGTTAAAGCCATCATCAACAATAGCCACTGGGGTATGTTGTATGAGAACGAGTTGTTCCAGCCGATCAAAAAAGGCCAGAAACTGGATGGTTATATTAAGCAGATACGGGAAGACGGTAAAATCGATCTCAGTTTGCACCAGCCGGGATACGGTAAAGTCGTATCGCTGACCGACAAAATTTTAGCTAAGTTGGAAGCCAATAACGGGGTATTGGCGCTAAGCGATAAAAGTCCGCCGGAAGCCATTTATGCCGCATTCGGGGTTAGTAAGAAAGTATTTAAACAGGCCATTGGTGCACTGTATAAGCAGCAATTAATCATAATTGATAAAAGTGGAATAAAGCTTGTTAATAGCTTGGATCGCAAATAGAAGATAGTTTTGAGCGTTAGGGTTAGGGATATTATTGCCGAATATTCAATTCCTGAGATTAAAGTTTAGCGGGCAATAGTTGATTAATACTTAAAATTGATTACGCCTTCGCATCAAGCATTAAATAATAAACTTGTTGCGTTTGGCTCTACTGAATACGTTAAATCGTGATAATTTAAAATAGGAGGGTAATCATGACTACTTTTAAATCTTTGTTGCTAGCGTTATCGCTGGTGACTTTTAGTCTGATGAGTAATATGGCGATGGCCGCCTCAATAAAAGTCTTAGTCAGCTTTCCGAAAGGCAGTGCGGGCGAAAAGATTGACAAAATATTACCTTCATCCACCAAAATGACACCTTGCACCAAGACTGACAAAACCGATGCAGCAACATTTACGGTCGTCTATGACGCAACAAATCCCGCTTCTACTACGGTTGCACCACTATCTCCTTTTGATCTTCACTTGTTTTTTTACAATCCTGATGCGGTTAATGGAACCAATAAATTTTATTCAATTAGCAATGGGCTTATAGGAGCGACGACGACCGGTGTTTCTGTAACAGCTTACGCTGACGCTGACGCCGTTCAAGCTGCTATGGCGGCAGCAACGTTGACGCCTTATTTGGCGGGAAATAATAACTTCAATACTGCTTCATCTACAGAGGTTGTATTCGGTTCCTCTATTCGGCTTGATGTTGCTGGGGGCGGTGTAGGAACCGGTTTAAATACAGGTACATGGGAATTGATCGGTATTTTGGCTGATCCTGCTACTGTTGATTTTACCGATCCCTCTACATGGCAGGCCTGGGATGTCGCGGTGGTGATGTTTGGAATGCCGTGGAACGGTACCGTCGGAACATTGTTGGAAACTTGCCAATAACAATTTGTTGAAATTGCCGGACAGTTTTGGAATTCTACTTCGTGTTATTCATGGCGTTCATATGGAGGCAGTAGACCAAGAGTGGGGGCTTTAGGGAGTGCGTGGATTTGGTGTCGAGTATGAAAGCCCATCTGGATAACTGGAAACTATATGGTTAAATTCAAAACACATTACGATAGTTTAAATGTATCACGTAATGCACCTGTAAGTGTTATCAAAGCCGCTTATAAAGCCCTCTCCCAAAAGTATCATCCGGATAAATACGCAGGTGGGCATGATGAAGCGTTACGGATAATGAAAACTATCAACAGCGCTTACGCAATTTTATCGGATTCCAGCAAAAGGTCCGAACATGATCAATGGATAGGAAGGCAGGAAAGGGCGCATGCACTTAATGAAGCGCAGCGCATAATGCAAATTGTCTCAAAAAGCTATACTGCACCGTCAGCGACAGCGGCTAAAAGAAGCTCCTTCACTCCTTATCTGGTAACGATCAAGAAATCTTGGAAAAGTGTCTGCTCAGGTGGAGCAAGGATACAGCTCTTTATTGATTACACTTTAAAAAATTCAAACCGAACCTTCTGGCTTGTAAGTATTATCGGTATCGTGTTTGCGCTGAGCATTTTTTACGTACCTGGGTTCAAACCTGCGGCAGTAATGGCACCGCCCGTTAATCAGGATGTTGCTGTGATCATAAAAAAGGCTAAGCAGCTCGTTAAACAAGGTCAAGTGGAAAAAGCACTATCGCTTTATTTGCAGTTGGCGAAACAGGGAAATGCAGATGCGCAGTTTAATGCAGGTTTGATATACGCTAATGGACAAGGCATCGCCAAAGATGATGAACAGGCGGTTGCTTGGTTTGGCAAGGCAGCTAAACAAGGGCACAAAGAAGCGCAAACTAAATTGGGTTTTATGTATGCGACTGGAAAAGGTGTGGTGCAGAATTATAATTTGGCCGTTTATTGGTGTTATAAAGCTGCTGAACAGGGCGATGTTACTGCTCAATATAATCTGGGTATGATGTATTTAAAAGGACAGGGTGTGGTGAAGGATAATAGTCTAGCCGTTTCCTGGCTCAGCAAAGCGGCTGCACAGGGAGGTGCTCGAGCTCAATATAGTTTGGGTGATATGTACGCAAATGGCGTAGGGGTGGCAAAGGATAACACGCAAGCAATAAGTTTGTACCGCAAGGCAGCAAAGCAGGGTTTGGAGGAAGCTGTCGCTGTTCTAAAACAGTTGGCTCAATAAGTTTGGAGTTTTAATTAAACATAAAAAGCTTAAGTATATGCCGGTCGATTCTTTAGGAACGATAACCTCCGTAACGCTTATCAAGTCTTTAATGTTTGCCGCATTTCAGGCAGCGGCATGCTGATGTGATAGCCTTGGGCGAAATTGATGCCCATATCTTTGAGTGCCTCCCAAATTTCTTGATTCTCGACAAATTCGGCAATAGTGAGAATATCCAGATCTTGGCATAATCGAGATAAATTATGAACCAGGGCATAGTCCACTTTAGAGGCCAGAATATTGCGCACAAACGCACCATCAATTTTGACATATTCAAAGCGTAACTCTCGCAAATAATGAAACGAGTTATAACCGGTGCCGAAATCATCTAAAGCAAAGGCAAAACCTTTGCGACGCAGATTAGTCAGGAACCGGCGCATATTGGTCATGTCTCCAATAGCGTCACGTTCAAGCAATTCAAATACAATGCTTTCAGGAGGAAGTTGCAGTTCCTGACAGAGATCCTCGGCATAACCCAAGATGCCGCGCCCTTGAATTTCCTGTACCGATAAATTAATAAAGATCTTTGCATTCGATTCCGGACGATTGGCATCGATGCAAGCGCGTTTCGCAGCAAAAGAATTGTTAATCATCGCGAGGTCTAACTCTCGCGCTAAACCGTATTTTTCAATCGTTTCGATAAATGTCGCCGCCGAAGTAGTTTCTCCTGTTGGGGCTTTAAGCCGGGCCAACGTTTCAAAAGCGTAGAGCTCGCCGGTTTGGCAGTTAACAATAGATTGATAGTAAGGAATAATACGTTTTTCTTTTAACGCTTCACGCAGATTTTCTGCATTATCTCGCGTTTCACGAATACTGACTCGTTGTTCCGTTGAGTCAAAGGTACAGACACTGTTTTTGCCTATGTCTTTAGCTTTATACATGGCGAGGTCGACGCCTTCCAGCAAGCTATCTATGCTTACTCCATCAATGGGATAACTGCTCACGCCTATCGAAACGGTCAAATGGAAGTGATTGCCTTGTGCTGATGAGAGGGTTATTTCCCGTAGCGCACGACCTATATTTTCAGCCACTATCCGTGCACCGTTGGGATCGGTTTCAGTCAGGATAATCGCAAACTCGTCTCCGCCGACACGAGCGCATAAATCGCCTTTGCGAGTATGTTCAAGTAAAACGGTGGCGACGGCACACAGTGCAGTATCGCCCGTGGGATGACCATAGGAATCGTTAATGTCTTTAAAGTCGTCCAAATCGAGCATGAGTACGCTAAACTCATGATGATGGCGCTCGGAACGACCGATTTCATAATGCAAAAGATCGTTAAATTGCCGGCGGTTATGGAGTCCGGTGAGCGGGTCATGCGCCGCGTAGTATTCAAGTTCTAAAAGTGTGCGCGATAATACTTTGCTGGAGCCTACGACCATGACCATGACTGCGAGTATGGCGCGGATGACACTGGCTTCTTGTGCTGATAGCGTGCTTTCTGCTGCGTAAGCCACGCCTAATAAACCCGCCAAATTGGGAGAATGATCGGCTACGGGTACGCTAATCATGCGAATGTCTAAAGCCGACTTAATTTCGGCGGCGCAGTGGATATGAAATTCTTCAATATCCAGCGGAGCATCGGAAGGTAAACCGATACTTTGTATCATTTGTTTGCCTAATATGCCGCGCGCCTGTGAACGAATCTCATCCGAGCACGGGCCTAGATAGTACAAGTAGAGCGATAAGCCATTTTCCTCCGCAAACGCGATGTAAAAAAAGTTGAACGGAAAAATGGAGTAAAAATCCGCCAGAATTTCCTGTACAAACTCTTTCCATTGGGAGATGTGTTCGTGCGACAGGATAATGCGCTCTAACACCCGGCTTTGTCGCTCCAACAAGTCCTTTTCAATCAAAACAGAAGATAGTTCAAGCAATGTCTGGTTAAACTCAATCATCAGGTTTTGGATGTGCTGATCGGTAGACGCCCATTGCTCATTGTATTGTGGAGATAGCAAGCCGAGGCTTTTATCCAGCCGGGTGCAAGTGTTGATAACGTGCGTAATCGTAGGGATCAGGGCAATCATGGCAGCAGAGTCGTTAGTAGCCATAGTTGCCATAGCCGCTAGCAATTTACTGATAATCTCTTGGCGCATGTTCTGATTGAGTTCGGACAAACTCGTTGCATAGCGCTGTGCACGTGATTGGTTTTCTAAGATTCCAGCAATCTCGCTGATAACTTTAAGGCGCAAGGTCTCCAGATGGGTTGGCTGCGACAAACTATTCATGCTCAGTCTTCCTCTGTAAAACGTCCACCCGATTGCATCAAATCAATGCCGCATTGCAGATTTTTGAGCCAATCTAAAAAGTCTTGTACTGCAGTGCCCCGGTAAACCGGACCATGTTGCGGAGCAATCATGGCTATATCCAAGTCGGCAATAGTATCCAGCCAACAACGTATCGCTTTATTAGAGCACATATAACGACGGTGGAATCCCTTGATATAGGGAATATGAGTAGAGAAGTCGTCTACGAAAGCTTCGTTTTTATCACTAGGCAACATTGCCGCACCAATGTCGCCAGTGAACAAAATTTTAGAAATAGGGTCGTATACATTAATTTGCCCTTCGGAATGTAGAAAATGGGCTGGTACGATTTTTAGGTTGAAACCGGACGATACTTCACAGTCCATGCCTTCGTTGGGTACGCCGATAAACCGGGCCATATCCTTTAAGCCGTAATGAGGCAGAAAGCGTATCCAAATGCTGGAAACATACACTGGCGAGTGGCATAGTTCCAACCAAGTCGACAGGCCTCCAACTATGTCAGGATCTTGATGAGACAGAAAAATAGCTTTGATCTGATCAGGCCCTACATAACGTAGCATTTCCGCCAGTACACGGGGCATCACTCCAAAGCCGCCCGGATCGAGCAATACCCCATCATTATGATGCGTGATTAAATATTGGTTGGAACGTACCCCGTCTTCTTCGCCCGGTTCACTCTCGTTGAGTAAAATGAAACGATGATCGGCGGATTCAAATAATTTAATGTTACGCATATTTTCCCTAATTTTCTGCTGGGTTAGAATTTTATATTTTCCCTAGTTTACTTCAGGTTATTTCAGAAAGTATAGAGTCTTTTTAATATGTAACTAGTTTAAAAAATGTTGTATTGGAATAACAATTTATAATAAAGAACAGTTATCGAACGGCAAATGGTTGAAGTATTTACTCTTTGTCGGCTTTATTGCCACTCACTAGAAGCGGTAATGTGAGAATAGCCAAGCAGATTAACCAGATCATCAATTGATAATTGGTTGCAGAGAAAATAAAAGCAATGCCGATTCTCTCACCGATGTTCGGATAAGCAAGGATAAAGTCTCTGCCTACTATGAATGCTTTGGTTTCCCAGATAGTAAGGGTCAAGCTCATGACCAGCAAGGCGTAGCCTATTATCTTATCCTGATCGGCTTTGGTATTTTGGTGGCCTGTTAATTTGTTAATCTCGATGAGCGGTAGAGACCATGAACATTCGGTAATGATGCTGATGATCATTAATCCGAAGATGCCCATAACAGGGATGTAAAACGATGGTGTCGGAAAGCTGATATAACGCCCGTCTATTGCTAAACCGAAGGTTTTATAAACGGCAAATCCGGCAAACAGTATGTAGAGCGTATAAATCCAGGCGCCAAATTTTGGATTAGCGGTCCGGCTGGCTAACAGGCTATAGCCGCGCTGCAATATCAATCCGGCCAAGACGGTGTTCAAACCCACGGTTAATATTGTCTGGAAACGCTGCCAGTCACTGTAACTGGTGTACCACAAACTTTCAGTCATGCTCACCAGCAAGAAGGCAAGAAGTTGCGAGAACAGTAAAAAAATCGCCAGACGCATCGAGGATAATGATTTCAACGGCTTCCAACTGTAAGCAACAATAATAAGGAAAAGTATTGCTGATGCGACAACAGTGTTAAGCCAACCGGGATTCTCGTAGACTAAACCGGTTAAAGGAAAAACCTCTTTGCGATCGACAGAGTAAAGCCCCCAGTTTGCCCCGACCACGCCTTCAAGCTCGCTTTTCCATGATTGATTGAAAGCTTCGACAATGTTGTAATCAAAGCCGTTTTGATTGGCGACCTTAATCAAGGCACGGATGAATTTGGCTTCGTTGACCACGCTAGGCACAGACCAGCCGCGTTGACGGCCTTCTCCAGGCCAGCCCGATTCACCGATCAGTATCGGTTTGCCCGGAGCAATCGCATCGGACTCTTTTTGAACCTGCTTAACAATACGCTCGATATGCGCTGGAGCTTGATCTACAGTGATCGGCTCATCTTCCCAGTAGGGCAGAATGTGGATAGTAATAAAATCCACTTCTTTAATTAACTCGGGGTATTTCATGTATATCGACCATACATCGGCATAAGAAACCGGCTGTTTAACCGACCGTTTGACCTCTCGTATGTATTCAATCAGTGGTTTAATATCCAGATCGCCGCGTAATAACACTTCGTTACCGACAATAATCCGTTTGACTACATCGGGATTTGCATTGGCGGAACGGATGACCTCGGCGATTTCTGCTTTATTACTTAGCTTTATAGATCCCAGCCAAGCGCCTTGAATCATCTTTAAGTCATGCTTGCGCGCTAGGACAGGAATGATTGGCATATTGCCTTCGGCGCTGGCATAAGTGCGTATAGAGTGGGTTTTATCACTCATTAAACGCAAGTCGTCATCAATTTGTTCGGGTGTAGGAAATTTTTCATCCAATGGGCCTTGACTCTCCCGAAACGGCGCGAAAGATAGACTATTGAGTTTTCCCGATGGAACGTCCGCTCCGACATCCTGAGGTAAGTTAGTCGACCAGCCCAACAAGCCGTTAAGCAAAACGACTAATATAGTGAATGAAGCAATTTTCATAAATAAGAAGAAGTAACACGAAAGTTTTAAAGACAGGTGATTATGAAATACACCAAATAAATAGTTACTAATATCATCTCATAATTGCCACTTTTTGAATATGGGTAGCTTTTTGTGAAGGCGGGGTAGTTAAAAAACCGTTTTTTACGGCTTGAACTACGCAAACTATCGGCGTTCAGCTAAAATGCGCTTCTTTTTTGCTTTTATAATGTTATGGCTAAAGATATTCGTATTGAAAGATGCAGCGGCCCGGCTCTGGAACGGTTTATTCCCGAACTCGCGCGGCTTAGAATCGAAGTGTTTCGAGATTTCCCGTATTTGTACGATGGAGATATCGATTATGAAAAAAAATATTTACAGACTTATATCGATGGTCCCGAAAGCGTGATTGTCATTGCTTTTGATGGCGATAAAGTGGTTGGGGCATCGACCGCAATTCCGATGAAATATGAAACCGATGAGTTGAAAAAACCGTTTTTTGATCATGGCTACAACTTGGATGAGGTTTTTTATTGCAGCGAGTCGGTGTTGGATAAAAATTATCGCGGTCTAGGCATTGGCGTTCGGTTTTTTGAGGAGAGGGAAGCTCATGCCAAAGATTTGGGGGGCTTCAAGCATATTTGTTTTTGCTGTGTGGAAAGGCCAATCGATCATCCTAGGCGGCCGGCTGATTATGTGCCGCTGGATCAATTTTGGAACAAACGCGGTTATGTCAAACATCCTGAACTTAATACCACTTATATTTGGAAAGATCTGGATGATGTGAATGAAACTCCTAAACCGATGACTTTTTGGTTGAAAAATGAAAGTTAAAATTGCAACGGCCCAATACGACATCAGCTTTTTAGAAAATTGGCAGCAGTATCAAAGTAAGGCCGAGCGCTGGGTTGCAGAAGCGTCGGAACAGGATGCAAAGATTTTGCTTTTCCCTGAATACGCCAGCATGGAGCTGGCTTCGCTATTCGGTGAAGACGTTTATTCATCTTTGAGTAAGCAATTGGCAGTCATGCAGTCACTGCATAATGACTATTTGGCCTTATTCCAGGGTTTGGCTAAAAAATACCGCTGCATTATTCAACCCGGCACATTTCCGGTAGAAACAGATTCCGGTGCCTATCGAAACAGGGCTTATTTATTTATGCCGGATGGTCAAATTGATTATCAGGATAAACTGATGATGACTCGTTTTGAAAACGAGCAGTGGCTGATTCAAAAAGGCGATGAATTAAGATACTTCGATACCGACTATGGAAGAATCGCTATCAATATTTGCTATGACAGTGAATTTCCGATACTGGCAAGAAAGCAGGTTGAAGCGGGAGCAAATCTTATTTTAGTGCCGAGTTGCACGGATACGCTTGCCGGTTATCATCGCGTTAAAATAGGTTGTCAGGCAAGAGCCTTGGAAAACCAGTGTTATGTTGTTCAATCCGCCCTGGTAGGTAATGCGCCGTGGTCGGAAGCTGTAGATATTAATATTGGTGCAGCGGCTATTTATACGCCAGTGGATCGCGGATTTCCTGATAACGGTATCTTAGCGGAGGGCAAACTTAATGAAGTGCAGTGGGTTTTTGCGGAAGTATCGCTGAGTGCTTGCGCTACAGTTCGGGAGCAAGGTCAGGTTTTTAACTATAGGGATTGGCCGTTACAAACCGTATTTGCAGGATGCCGATAGAATAAGGGATATAAAATCAGCAAAAGCCGTTTTTGTTCTGACTCTGTTCATTTGCTCCCGCATTCCCCATATAATTTTGAGGAGTACAGGAGCAAATATTCGCCCATGCAGTCATTCATGAAATGTAACGTCAATTAAAAATAGCTTCGAAAGAATAGCCGTTAAATTCCAGAATTTCTTTCATTCTTTTTAAGGCATCCATTTGAATTTGCCTGACACGCTCTCTGGTTACGCCCAGCTCTTGAGCAACTTGTTCAAGGGTTGAGCCTTCGTAACCGCAAAGTCCATAACGGCGGCATATAACTTCGCGTTGTTTTTCAGGAAGTTGAAATACCCACTTGGCAATATTATGTCTAATGCCATCTTCTTGTATTTTTTCAGCAGGCGATAAGCTTTCGCCATCGGAAATCGACTCAACTAAAGGTTTGTCAAAATCTTTGCCACCCGGAATATCGATGGAGGTAACCCGCTCGTTGAGTTTGAGCATTTTTTCAACTTTATTGACCGGTATATCCAGATGCTCGGCTATATCTTCGGCATTGGGTTCATGATCGAGTAATTGCGATAAATGGCGTTGGGCTTTAAGATAAGTATTCATTTCTTTGACGATATGAATCGGCAAACGAATGGTTCTCGTCTGATTCATGATGGCCCGCTCAATAGTTTGCCTGATCCACCAAGTTGCATAGGTTGAAAATCTAAAACCTCGCTCAGGATCGAATTTTTCAACAGCACGCATCAGGCCCAGGTTGCCTTCCTCAATTAAGTCCAGTAACGGCAAGCCCCTATTGAGATAACGCCGGGAGATTTTAACGACCAAACGCAAATTGCTTTCAATCATGATCCTGCGGGCAGCTTCATCACCCATCAGAGCCCTGGAGCCATAGATTTTTTCCTGATCAGCGGTTAGTAATTGAGAGCGGGACAGCTCATTCAGATAAACCCGTGTCGCATCTATACTTTTATCGTGATGCGCTTCGATAGTCACTATCTCATCAATATCCAATGCTTCACTGATAGAGGAATTTGCCTGGAGTTCATCGTCAAAAGGCAAATCATCAAATAATACACAAACATCATCGTCTAATAGCTCAACTAACTCTGCTTTCATGATAACCTCTACATTGTTCGACCTAAGCCGAAATGATTTAATTATTTTCCGGTAAAAAGCTAACTGGGTTTACCGGCTTTCCGTTTTTTCTTATTTCAAAATGTAGTGACGTAAGGTTTGATCCCGCCTGGCCAACTTTTGCAATAACGTCACCTTTTTCTACGGTATATCCTTCCGCGACGAGCAGTTGGCTATTATTTGCGTAAGCGCTTAAGTACAAATCGTTGTGTTTGATGATAAGCAAATTACCGTAGCCAATCAGACCCTGTCCGCTGTATACGACTTTACCCGCTTCAGCAGCACTTACGTCCTGTCCCATTTCGCCAGCTATATCAATGCCTTTGTTATCGGCTTGAGAGAAAGATTTTAAAATTTTTCCCTTTATCGGCCATTGAAAGTTTAACTTTAACATGTTTCCATTATCAATTGAAATAATTGATTTTTTTTGTGGACTACTTCCGCTTTTTTCAGTTGTGCTGTTAAAAGGTTGAGTTTTATATGACGGCCTATAGGCCAGATTGGGCGTAGTATTTGGTGAAACAGAGATTTTTTTCGGGGGGGGGATTCTGTTTGTAGCAGTTGCGGTTACGATGCTTTGTTTTATCTTTGTTGGTGTTCCTAAATCCATCTGATCAGGTATTGGGGAGCTTTCTGAATTCGGGCCGGATACTCTTATTTTTTGACCTACTTCTATCTTATAAGGCGGAGCAATTTGGTTCCATTGTGCTAGCTGTCGGTAATCGAGATCATAAATCAAGCTTATTGCATACAAAGTATCGCCTTTTTTTACCTGATGATATTTTGTCTCGTCTTCTTTAGGTGTTTTGGGAATATCAGACGAATTTGTGGTGACAGGTGCATAGTTGGGACCGACAGAGGTGCAGCCATTCAATAAGGCTATCAGCGTCGCAAGGAAAATAAGCTTTGAGGTAGTGGATGTCATGGCGGACTATTTTTTTAACAGAATTTTTTTAGCTAAATTTATTTGCGAGGCTAAATAATTGGATCCGCCACGATCGGGATGCATTTTTTGCATCAATTTGCGATGCGCGGCAATAATTTCCGACTCCGATGCCCCCGCTTTCAAACCTAACACTTCATAGGCCTCTTCGACTGACATCTCGCCTTTAGTCTTTGTTTTATGTTGATGCTGCGATGAGCTTTGTTTTTTGAATTTGAATTCCAGCCATAACCGCTGCAAATAAGGCGCGTAACGTAACAATATTGGCACCAGGACAACTAAAAACCAGTTCAAGCGTCCGGTTGCAGTTAAAAAGAGGATGATCAATCCCGCAATAGTTAGAGAAAGTGCTTTGATCTGCTGAGACGATATTGCCGGCGACGTTTTTAAGCGCGTGCGTATCCAAAAATATGCGCCGATGATAAATAGCAAAATTAGAAAAATTCGAATCAAGGTTCACTCCTGAATTTATGATCTGTTTATACCCAAAGGACATAAGTTTCGTTTGAGCAGACAAGCTGCTCAACTCAGCTTTAAGATCGCTCTGAAAGCTTCCGTTCCTTTCTTACGCCTATATAGTTAAAGCGGCAATAGCTCTGGCATTGCGCTCTTCCGCTGTTCATGGTATTTGGATAAATAATACCTTAGAATATGACATCTTATGATAACAATCTAATAATTTGGTTGAAATGAAGAATGCACAAATTCCGGTTTTAGGTTTTGTTGCCGCAAGCGGAACCGGCAAAACGACGTTACTGGCTGAATTGATTCCGATTTTGAAACAAGACGGTTTGCGTATCGGCCTAATCAAGCACAGCCACCATGATTTTGAAATCGATCAACCGGGAAAAGACAGTTATCGCTTGCGAAAAGCCGGCGCCTCGCCGGTCATGCTGGTCTCCCGGTATCGGCGTGCGATGATTACCGAGTTCACCTCAGAAAATGAGCCACGGTTGGACGATCAGTTAAAACAATTCGATCAATCCGAGCTGGACCTGATTTTGGTTGAAGGTTTTAGGGCAGAATCGTTTCCTAAAATTGAATTGCATCGCCCCTCGCTTGAAAAGCCCTTGCTTTACCCTAACGACCCGGACATTATCGCGATAGCAACGGATGCAGAACTCAAAACGCCGGACTATTTGATTCAACTGGAACTCAACCGGCCTCAAATGATTGCCGATTTTATTCAAAACCATGTGATGAAAAACCATGATTGACGTATGCAGCCAGGAATTCAATCCATTGCAGTCTATTGACGACGCACTGGCCAAAATTAAAGCCGTTATAAATCCTGTCAACAGCACTGAAAAAGTGATGCTGAACGAAGCATTGGGCCGGATACTGGCGGAACCTGTCCATTCGCCGATCAATATTCCCCATGACCGGAATGCGGCTATGGATGGCTATGCGTTTGCAAGCCGAGACATCACCGAGGGGCAAGAATTTACGCTAACTTTGGCCGGCATTTCCTGGGCTGGCCGGCCGTTTGAAGGGAAATTGCAACCCGGCCAGTGCGTCAGGATTTTTACCGGAGCGGTGGTGCCGGAGCAGGTCGACTCAGTCATCATGCAGGAACACGTACAGGTTGACGGGCAAACGATACATTTTCCAGCCGATACGCAAGCCCGGCAAAATGTCAGGAAAATCGGTGAAGATGTAAAACAAGGCGACTGTTTAATAGCCGAGTCTAAACAGCTGACGGCAGTCGACCTGGGATTGCTGGCTTCAGCGGGAATTGAGCAAGTTACCGCTAAGTGCCGCTTGAAAATCGCCTATTTTTCCACCGGCGACGAATTGACCGCATTGGGCAAGCCGCTGGAGTCCGGGAAAATTTACGACAGTAATCGCGCTATGTTGAGCGGGTTATTGGCGGATCAAAGCTACAGCGTGACTGATTTGGGCGTTATTGCCGACAATAGACAGTTGCTTGAAGCCAGCTTTATCGAAGCTTCAAAGAATTACGATGTGATCATCACGACCGGCGGCGCTTCAGTCGGTGAGGCTGATTACGTCAAAGAAACCCTGCAAAGCTGCGGCGAAGTCAATTTCTGGAAAATTGCGATAAAGCCCGGTAAACCGCTGGCTTTCGGCAGAATATGGCAGTGCTGCGTTTGTGGCTTGCCGGGTTATCCCGTTGCCGTGTTCGTAACCTTTCAGCAGGTTGTCGCTCCGTCACTAAGACTGCTTTCCGGCGTCCCTTGTGCAAAAGCATTAAGGTTTACCGCGACATGCACCTCGTCATTAAAAAAGTCCGCCGGGAGGCAGGAGTATCAGCGTGGCATTCTAAGCCAAGATGAAAACGGCGAGTTTTTTGTCGCTTCAGCGGGACATCAAGGTTCGCATATCCTTAGCTCCATGAGTCAGAGCAACTGCTATATCGTTTTGCCGGAAGAATGTAAAGGAGTGCAGGCGGGTGACAAAGTCACCGTTGAGCCGTTTGGTTTGTTGATATAGCTGACTGTCCCATGCTCGAACATAGTATAAAAATCAGCTCATTCGGGTGACGCAAAACGTCAATTCCTGAATGAGCTCGGATTTCTTATCTATCAGGCTTTTTTAACGAACTCTGATTTAAGCTTCATCGCACCAATACCGTCAATTTTGCAATCAATATCATGATCGCCGTCGACCAGGCGGAGGATCTTGACTCTGGTGCCGACTTTTACAACCGATGATGATCCTTTAACTTTAAGATCTTTGATGACGGTGACGGTATCCCCGTCTTGTAACACGTTGCCGTTTGCATCTTTAACGATGCGGACATCGGAGCTATCTTCGGCTGTTCCATTTTTTGGCCATTCGTGTGCGCATTCAGGGCAGACATACATATCATTGTCTTCGTAGGTGAATTCTGAGCTACATTTAGGGCATTTGGGGAGACTAGTCATTGCTTTCCTTAATAAAAGTTATTTCAACCTTGGTGGATTCAAGGTCGATCAAAAACAACATCATGCCAGATTTTGGCTTTTTTTTCCATTTTGCCTAATAAAACCTTTATAAATCATTGTTATATATGCAGGTGGGCGAAAAATGAGGAAAGCTGGAAATGAATTTGGACTGAAATATATTTAAGGTCAATCCGCCCGGTCGACCTTAACCAAAATATGCATTTGGCTTTTATCGGATTGGCGTGTATTGACCAATGCACCGTTGGTGTTGTGGTTAATGCTCTCGCCGGCTGCCCCAAGCTCGACCCATTCGCCCAGATTAATCCGGATTGTTGATTGAGCATTCTGGGTCTCGATTTGCCCGAGCCCGTTCATTCTGTCCGACCACGGCGAAACGCTAAGAATGACCTGCTGCCCTGTCAGTCTGGGCGTGACCGTAAAACCGGTTGTTGCTTCGGAATATTCCGTTGTCGTAGGGTAACCGTAGCCTGAAAAGTTCTGTCTCGGATACGCATTGCCGGCTTTAATCTGAGCCGGAACGCCTTCCATCGTTCTAACGGTTTGAGTGCTTTCATTGTCGCCTTTATCTTGAGTTTGGTACAAATGGCCGATCATCCTGCCGCCGACGGATACAGATGAATCATTAGTCTGGACGTTCATTTGAGCCCTGGCGACCGCGTTAAGTTCATCGGCCGTGGTCTGCCTGCTCTGGATGACGGTAATCAGCAGATTGCTCTGGCGTACATCCAATTGGCTGATGATGGCCTTGATTTCGGCCAACTTGTCGGGCGTCGTTTTGACCAGTAGATTGGAGCCGTTATCGACAAGCTGCGCCGAGTTTCCAAGCAACGGTGCGAGCAGCGGCACTATCTCGAACGCGGGCCGATTGTTTAACGGGACCACTTCAATAACCGTTTCTGCAAAAGCAAGGCTGGCGAGCAGGGTGAGTAAAATCAATGCGAAAAGTTTGTTCAAGGCGATGCTCCGGTACGGTAACCATTATTCGCTATGGTATAACGTTATCCATGTCACCTGAAATTCTTTTTAAAATGTTTACCAGAGCAGTAATACGAATACTATAGTCGCTGTAATTCGTTAAGATACATTGATATGCAACTAAATAAAGAGAACACGGATAAGTACCTGAATATCAGTTTCCAACTCTTGTTCAAAGCCGGAGTGCAAGCTCTGCTTGCAAAGCAGGCAAAGCCTGCACTCCAAAATATCGGAAAACTTTAGCTCGATTACTTAAGAAGTTAGCCTCGTAAAATAAAAATCCGTGTCGCCTGGAGGCGCCTACTTTTGACAACCCGTCGCATCCGTGTCTTTCGTCGACTGCAAGGATGCAGGAGGTAGAGCAATGCAGGAGCAATTGCCGAGTTCCATCTTTAAGATCATTAGCGATGGAAGATAACGCATATTCAGACGGAATATAACAAACAGCAGGATTTGGGTAGAATGAGCGGACGTGTTTGTGCTGTTAATTTCGTGAATTTTCAGAATCCTGATGACCAGGTTAAATAAGCACTTCAACCTCAATATTTTCGACGACCCAAACTTATGACTGCAGCCGGCAAAAAAACACTTATTATCCTGATCGGCATTGTACTGATTATTGCCGTTTACTTGTTTACCAAACAGCCGAAACCGGTTGATGTTGAAGTAGAGACCCTTGAGCAAGGCGAGGTAAGGGCGACAGTATCCAATACCCGTGTCGGTACCGTTAAAGCCTGTCGGCGCGCCTATCTTGCGCCGGCAACAGGCGGGCAGGTGGCCGAACTGCACGTCAAGGAAGGCGATAAGGTGAAGCAAAACCAGCTGTTGCTGGAAATATGGAATCAAGACCTGAAAGCGCAAGTCAAACTCCAGGACGCTCAAATCAAGGCCAACCGCGCTACGGCCGAACAAGCCTGCCAGCTTGGCGCAGGCGCCGAGCGCGAGGCCGACCGCGCGTTGCGCTTACAAAAATTCAATAATATTATTTCCGAAGAACAGGTCGATATTAAAGCGACCGGCGCACGCGCCAAGCGGGCATCGTGCAATGCTGCCCTTGAAGCCATTGCCGTCAGCCAGGCCAGCCGCGATGCAGCCCAAGCTGCCGTTGAGCGCACCCTGATTCTCGCGCCTTTCGACGGCACAGTGGCTGAAATCAATGCCGAACTGGGAGAATTCATCACTCCGTCGCCGCCCGGCATTCCGACCTTGCCCGCCATCGATTTGCTGGATGTCAGCTGTTTGTACGTGTCCGCGCCGATTGATGAAGTCGATGCGCCGCAGATCAAAACCGGTATGAGCGCCTGCGTATCGCTGGATGCTTTTGCTGATAAACGCTGTTCCGGCACGGTAAGCCGGATCGCGCCGTATGTGTTGGAAAAAGAAAAGCAGGCGCGCACCGTCGAGGTTGAAGTCAAACTAATCGACCCGAAAGATCTTAACGGTTTGCTGCCCGGTTACAGCGCCGACATTGAAGTCTTGCTAGCCAGCAAACCCCAAGCGCTGAGGGTGCCGGCCGAGGCGGTTTTGGAAAATAACCGTGTTCTGGTCATGCGGCCGGACGGCGTGTTGGAAGAGCGCACTTTCAAGCCGGGTCTGGTTAACTGGAATACCGTGGAAGTGCTGTCAGGCCTAAATGCCGGCGATAAAGTCGTGCTGTCGGTCGGCCGGGAAGGCGTCGTTGCCGGCGCCCACGCCCGCGTAAAGAAATGATACGGTTGGAGCATATCCACCGCTATTTCCAGGTCGGCGAGCAGGTCGTTCATGCCTTGAACGACATTAACATCACTATCGAAAAAGGCGAATACGTGTCGGTGATGGGGCCGTCGGGTTCCGGCAAATCGACGTTATTAAACGTGATAGCCCTGCTTGACCAGCCGAGTTCGGGCCGGTATTTGTTAAACGATCAGCCGGTTACGCAACTTGACGATGATGAACTCGCCAAAATCCGCCGTGAAAACATCGGCTTTGTCTTTCAGTTTTTTCATTTGATTCCGCGTTTGTCGGCGGCGGAGAACATTGAAATGCCGATGATACTGGCAGGCGTGGCGGTTAAGGAGCGCAAACAACGGGTGCTGGAAGCGCTGGCCTCGGTCAGCCTGCAAGACCGGGCCGACCACAAACCGGACCAGCTTTCCGGCGGCCAGCTACAGCGTGTCGCGATTGCCAGGGCGATGATCATGCGCCCGGAGATATTATTAGCGGACGAGCCGACCGGCAACCTCGACAGCAAATCCGGCAAGGAGATTATCGAATTGCTGGAAGGGCTTAACCGGCAGGGCGTAACGCTGATGATTATTACCCATGACCAAAACTTGGGCGACAGGGCGAGGCGTAAAATCCGTATTGTCGATGGGCAGATAGGGTGATGGGTAAGCAACAGAACAATCGCTAGGGCATATTTTATTTTTGTCCACGAAAACCACGAAAGGCACGAAAAAAATGGATAAGGAAATTACCTCGTTCCCACGCGGGTGCGTTACTGCCATTAAGTTAAGAGATACGCTGGTTCCCAAGCAGGAGCTTGGGAAATAGCACGAAACCACGAAAGGCACGAAAATGGATGAGGATATTTGCTATAGAGAAGAGTGTTATCAGATACAGGGCGCAGTGTTTGACGTGTATCGTGAAATGGGCTGCGGTTTTCTTGAGGCTGTCTATCAAGAATGCTTGGGAAAGGAATTATCAAAACGCAAGATTCCCTTTGTCGAACACCAGGAGTTGAAGCTTTTCTACAAAGGTGAGACGTTACGACAAACTTATATCCCCGATTTTATTTGCCATGATTCTATTATTGTTGAAATTAAAGCGCTTTCTACCACAACCGGAGCTCATAAGGCGCAGGTACTGAATTACTTGAAAGCAACAGAAATCCGTCTGGGTTTGCTGGTTAACTTCGGCTGCCATCCGAAAGCAACAGTCGAGCGAATTATATTATGAAGGTTTTTCGTGTCTTTCGTGCTTTTCGTGGACAATAAATCATGCTCATCAAAGACACACTAACCCAATCCTTAGCCGCAATCAGCACCCAGCGTTTACGCGCCGGGTTGATTATCCTGGCGATGAGCATCGGCATCGCTTCGGTTTCGGTGCTGACGGCCTTGGGCGACAGCGCCCGTCGCTATGTGGTTAATGAGTTTGAAGCATTGGGCACGAACCTGGTTATTGTCTTGCCGGGACGCACCGAAACCACCGGCGGCCAGCCGCCGCTATTCGGCGAGACGCCCCGCGATTTAACGCTGGACGATGCCACGGCCTTGCTTCGAAGCCATCATATTGCCGCTATTGCACCGCTGACTATCGGTTCCGCGCCGGTTTCTTCGCTAGGTTTGGAGCGCGAAACGAATGTTGTGGGTTCGACGCACGCCTTGAGACGCGTGCGCCGTTTAACCGTGGCGCAAGGCAGTTTCCTGCCCGAAACTGAAGCCGATAAAGCCTTGCCGGTCTGCGTGATCGGCCAGACCATCCGCAACGAATTGTTTGCCAACCAACCGGCGCTGGGACAATGGCTGCGGATCAATGACAGGCGTTTCCGGGTGATCGGCGTACTGGCTTCGGAAGGACAATCGGTCGGCATCGATTTTGACGAAATCGTGATTATTCCGGTCGCGTCCGCACAGGCCTTGTTCGATACCCACTCGTTATTCCGTGTGTTGGTTGAAACCAAATCCAAGCCGGATATGTACAAAGCGGCCGATGAAATCAGGGGCATCATCAAAGCCCGCCATGAAGGCGAGGACGACGTCACGCTAATAACCCAGGACAGCGTGGTCAGCACGTTCGACAAGATATTGACCGCGCTGACGCTGACCGTGGCCGGCATCGCCGGAATCAGCTTATCGGTGGCCGGCGTGTTGGTGATGAATGTGATGCTGGTCAGCGTTACGCAACGCACCGCCGAGATCGGCTTGCTGAAAGCACTGGGCGCGACCAAGCGGCAACTGCTGTGGCTGTTTTTGTCCGAAGCGGCCATGTTGTCATTGGCCGGCGCCGTGCTGGGCGTGATGTTGGGTTATATAACATTGGGCGTGTTGCAAGCTTTATACCCGGATTTCCCGATGCGACTACCGGCTTGGGCATTGCTTGCCGCATTGGCGGTATCGTTGATGACCGGTTTGCTGTTCGGCGTACTGCCGGCCAGGAAAGCGGCCAGGCTTGATCCCGTTGCAGCCTTGGCGAAGCGGTAAAACCATGCGAGGCTGTGAAAGTATTATCCAAATTACGCTAAAAACATTTTTCACCACGAAGACACGAAGTACACGAAGAAAAACAATCTTTTTAATTCAATGCATTGAAAACTTCGTGTTCTTCGTGCCTTCGTGGTGAATTCTTTAATTTTTTTCTAAAAACGAATACTTTCACAGTCTCATGCGCTACTCCGACCTCATCGCATTATCTTACCGGACAGTGACCAGCCATAAACTGCGCTCGGCGCTGACTGCGTTGGGCTTGATTATCGGCATCGCTGCCGTGGTCGTATTAACTTCGATAGGGCGGGGCATTCATACCTTTGTGCTGTCAGAATTTACCCAGTTCGGCACCAACCTGATCGGCGTGCGTCCCGGCAAAACCACCACCTTTGGCGTATCGGGCGCAACGATTAGTACCGTCAGGCCTTTGGTCATAGCCGATGTGGTCAGCTTAAGCAAAGTGGAAAATATCATTGCCGCATCCCCTTCGGTCCAAGGCAACGCCCGTATTGAAGCCGGCGAAAAACAGCGGCGCACGAATGTGCTGGGTGTCGGCTCCGCAGTGCCGGAGATTTGGAAAATCAAAGTCAGCAGTGGGCGTTTTCTGCCCGAAGAAAGCAATCCGCGCGCTTTCGCGGTGTTGGGCAATAAATTGGCGGCTGAATTGTTCGGCACGGCCAGCCCGCTAGGCCTGCGCATCAGGATCGGCAGCGACCGTTTCCGGGTTATCGGCGTGATGGAAAAAAAAGGCCAAGTGGTCGGCTTTGACATGGACGATACGATCTACATCCCGGCCGCCAAGGCGCTGGAGCTGTTTAACCGGGAAAGCCTGATGGAGATTCACCTGCTCTATAACAGCAACGCCGCGGTTGCCGAAGTGGAAAAAGCGGTCAAGCGAAACCTGATTGCCCGGCACGGCGGCGAAGACTTCACCATCGTCACCCAGAACCAGATGCTGAAAAGCATGGATTCCATCCTGAATATCCTGACGCTTGCGGTCGCGGCGTTGGGCAGTATTTCGTTGCTGGTCGGCTCGGTCGGCATCTTAACCATCATGACCATCGCCGTTTCCGAACGGATTTCGGAGATTGGTTTATTGCGGGCCGTCGGTGCGGAACGGCAAACCATTTTCCAGCTGTTCCTGTGCGAAGCCTTGGCGTTAAGCGGAGCAGGCGGGCTTTGCGGCGTGTTGTTGGGCATTGCGATAGTCCGAATCCTGGACGCCGCGCTGCCCGCCTTGCCGGTGGAACTGGCTTGGGGTTATATCGTTGCGGCGTTTATTGTTTCGTTGCTGATCGGCATGGCCGCCGGCGTGGCGCCGGCTATGAAGGCTGCTAGGTTGGAGCCGTTGGAGGCTTTGAGGACTGAGTGATTGGGATTTTTTATACTAAAGCATTTTTGAAAGTTAGGTCTGTATCCGCCCTTTTGAGATATTCGGATATGGATTTAAGCTTCCCAATAGAGGTCGTTGGCAACGTATTACTGATATTCGGGCTTTGTAACTCCATTGTGCAAAAATGAATGAAACAAGGGCTTTTTTTGCATAGCGTGCATTATGCGAGGTCTTTTAAATGTCTCTTAAGATCACTAATATGTCGGCAGCAATAGTTTCTTTTCTTTTGACTAAGGCTTGGTATGCATCAGGATTGGATACTACCCCATTTCTTTGTTGATCTATTAACTCAGTTATGACGGCTAGTGATGCATTAAGAGCGTTTAATTTAGCAGATATGGCCGCATATTTAGTTTGTTCAGCAAGTGATTTTGCAGTAAGTTCTTGTGCTTCAGATGATTTTTCGAGTAATTCCCTACTTGCTTTTAATTCTTCTCTTGAATGTTCTAGTTCTTCATTTGAGATTTTAAGCTGTTCTCTTTGAAGATTAAGCGTTAACAATAACGCTATTAACGTTAGAAAACCAAATATTGGGTTGAGTATTCCACCCACATAATCACCAAATGTTCCCCATACTCCAGTTTGGTCGCTAAGTTTAAATTCACTAAAAAAATTAAAGAAGTAGAAACCATATACAATAATAATTGCACATAAAGCGGCCGTAACTATCCAGGCCATTTTACTAATCAGTCGATCTGTTTTAGTGTCCATTGTTTTATTCTGTCCAAATAATTAAATTATCGTTTTTTCTTTAAGATGGGAATGGTTCACAACAAGTGCAAAGACAGGGGTAAGTAGTATTGTCCTTTTGTACCATAGATAGTAATTTTCATATCGTCCATCTATAAAGACTTTGCATAATGCTTTTTGTGGTCAAATTCGATCAACATTTCTCCATAAAGTAGTCAGCCGTGACAGGCAGAAAATGATCAAAAACCACCTATTCAATATGCCGTTATCATAATATATTTTACGCTGCCTCAATACCATGCCCACCATTAAGCACCTTTGCTTTTACTGAAGCTCACTCCGTCCCAGCCGCCAGCGCAATCGCCGCCCGCTGTTTTTTAGTAAACGACAATGGCGGAAGCCGATCTTCGAGCAAGGTATCGACAATGGTTGCCGAGGCATTGGGTTTGGCGAAACGTAAGGCGTTGAACCGCATTCGAGCCAACCTGTCCGTATCTTCCAGCAAGCGCTCCAGTTTAAACGGTAGGGTGGTCAAGTCGTTGCATTTGACCGCAATGCCTTCTTCCAACAGATGATCGCTGTTTCTTTCTTCCTGGCCGGGAATCGGCGATACCACGCACATAGGCAGTCCGCAGGCGATGGCTTCGGCGGTCGTTATGCCGCCGGGTTTGCCGATAAAAATATCGGCGGTTTTCATCAGTTTGTGCATTTCGTCGGTGTAACCCAGCACCTTAAACTTACCGTTTCGGCTTTCGGTTAATCGCAAAATGCGCTGTTGCAGTTCGTGGTTGCGTCCGCAGACGACTATCGTTTGCGCGTCGCTGTCCAGGTTCAGCAAGCGCTCGACCATATATTCGGTGGGGCCTACGCCTAAAGCGCCGGCCGACAGCAGCAGGACCGGTTTTTCAGGATTCAATCCGCGTTGAATCCGTTCTTCGACTCGGTTGACGGGTTGTTGAAATACCGGATCAATCGGTATGCCGGACACGGTGATTCTTTCGCTCGGAATCCCGAGCATTTGCAGATGCGCTTTGGTTTCATCGATAGCGACAAAATAGCGATGAAACGAACGCGACAACCACATCGCATGAAAATCCAGGTCCGTCACCACAATCGATAAACGCGCTTGCAGTTGTTGGGTCGCAATCAGGTGGGAGATGATGCCGGCGGGCATGAAGTGCGTGCAGACGGTGATGTCCGGGTCGAAGTCCCGGATAAAGCGCACCAGCGGCTTGGTGTTCAGCCGGTCTATCATGTGCCGCATCCGGTCGGTGTGCCAAGGTTCGTCGCTGGTTTTATACCACCAGCCGAGAAAATTCGGAGCAGAGCGCACCAGCGAGGTATAAAAGCTGGAATAGAAATCCCGGAACAGTTTGTTGGTGTATTGCAGTGCGTCGTTATTAACGACTTCGGCAACCCTGCCGTCGGCGGCAAAGGACTTTTCCAAGGCTTCGGCGGCTTTAATGTGGCCGGTTCCAGCCCCGGCCGACATGATTAAAACCCGCTTTTTTGAGCTTATTCTACGCAAAAAATTCGCCTTCAAACAAACGGGCTATTGCTCGGCCTCGGCTTTATTATTGAGGAATTCCGCCATATCATCGTTTTGTACCCGATGATAAATGTCTTCGACTGATAAGGTTAAGCCAATGGATTCAAAGGTGATTTCATCACCAAGAAAATAGTGTTTCGGCAACCATCCCTCGCTTCTTCGTATGACTTGAATATCCACGAAATCTTGTTGGATCAGCACATATTCCAGCAGGCTGGGAATAGTGATGTACGACATCAACTTGATGGTTTCGTCTGTTCTGCGCGTCGATCTCGATAAGACCTCGACAATGATGATAGGAGTTTCGGTGAAGTACGGTTCTGAATCGTCGAAATGGCAATCGACAGTAACGTCGGGATAAAAGAAGTTGGAACCAACCCTCACCTTCATGTCTGACCCAAAAGGCTCGCAAGGGGTGTTTTCTAAGTGATTGCCAAACTTCCGGTATATGTTTCCTGATATTCTTTCATGATTGGCGCTGGCTCCAGCCATGGCATAAACATGGCCGTCAATCAATTCATGTTTTACTTCACTAAGTGGTTCGCCCTTCAAATAGTCTTCCGGGCTAATGAGGCCGGTATTTTTTACGGCTAACATGTTATTTCTCCAAAATAGTCGATGTGCTTTCCATTATAGCGATATACGTTTTTTGTCAAATTTCTATTCTAACAGCAAATATCAGAAATCTTGCGGCTCTATGAGCAAGAAGGGGCCACTATCAATCTTTTGCTTTCCAGCGCGAGCCTGCCCCGGCCGACATGATTAAACCCCGCTTTTTCATCGGTCTGTTAGCGACGACTATTAATCCTGGTCATGAGTATGTTTTTTGTAGATCCAACCCATTGTCGCGGCTAAAAACAGCCCGAACACGACCACAACCGTATGCACTGAAAGCCCGGCATCGATCATTAACGCATAAGCGCCAAGCATCAACAAAATGCTGAGATTTTCGTTGAAGTTTTGCACGGCGATGGAATGCCCTGAACCCATTAGTTGATGGCCCCGGTGCTGTAGCAAGGCATTCATCGGGATTACAAAACTGCCGGCCAAGGTGCCGATCAATACCAGTATTACCGCTGCAAGCTTCCAGTCGGTCACTAACGCCATGCTTAGAATCACAAAACCCATCGCTATGCCCAACGGTAATACCTTCACGGCATGTTCCAGTGGCACTGTTTTGGACGCCACGACAGAACCGATCGCAAGACCGATTGCAACCAAGGCCGTCAGTTGCGTGGCTTGTTCCAGGTCGAGCTTTAATGCGACCGCAGCCCAGGCAAGAACGATTAGACGCAGGCTGGTTCCGATTCCCCAGAACAGTGAGGTTACCGCCAGAGATACTTGTCCCAACGGGTCTTTCCATAAAAGCTTAAAACCATGCCAGAAATCCATCAGCAGGAATTTCGGCGAGCGGTTCGGTAAGCTGTGTTCAATGGCTAATTTGGGAATGAAGTAGTTAAGTATTGCCGCTATGAAATAAAGGCCGAGGATCACGAAAATCGCAAATTCCGGAGCCGTATCAATGCCGCCGTTGAATTCAAGCCCTCCCAGTTGTTGCACGATTTGATCCTCAACGCGATGACCGATCAATAAGCCTCCAAATACGGCGCCTAAAATAATCGATGCAACGGTCAGGCCTTCCATCCAGCCGTTTGCCCATACCAATCTATTGCTGGGAAGATATTCGGTCAGAATGCCGTATTTAGCCGGAGAATATAAAGCCGCGCCGACGCCGACAAAACCATAAGCGAGCAACGGGTGCAAGCCCAATAACATCGCAGCGCAACCGATTATCTTCACACCGTTGCTGATAAACATGACTCGTCCTTTCGGCAACGCATCGGAAAACGCGCCGACAAACGGAGCGAGCACGATAAAGGCGATTACGAAAAATTGTTGTAATACCGGCGTTTGCCAGGAGGGAGCGTCCAAGCTTTTAAGTAGCGCGATAGCTGCGAAAAGAAGAGCATTATCTCCCAGTGATGAAAAGAACTGTGCCGCAAGAATGGTGCTAAAACCGCGATTCATAGAATATTTGCCCTGTGCGACTCTGTGGAAAGCAGAATCGTTGCACTATATATGGTTAAAATTTGATTATTTTATCAGCTACAAGCTCAAATCGGGATATGCGATTAGGTTAAATTACTTAGTCTGGGGCATAAGTATCTATATAAGCTTGCTCTCGTTCCCGCGGGCTCCGTACCCTCTGGGGCATAAATGGGAATGCAGTCAAGGCCTGTCCTGAGCTGCGTCGAAGGACACGCTACGCCGCAAGTTGAGTGCCGACTCAGGACCGGCTATTCAATTTCGGCTTCCAGTACCTGATCCTGGGCGATAGCAGATTCAACTTTGCTCCATCTTATCAATTCCAAGGTGCCGTTGAAGTGTTCCACTATCGCAGTACAACTCTCCACGAAGTCTCCGGTATTGATATATAAAAAGCCGTCTATGTCCTTAATTTCAGCGTGATGTATGTGTCCGCAAATAACGCCTTCGAGCTTTTGATCTCTAAGCGTGTTGACGATGCTCTCTTCATAATCGGAAATAAACTGGACTACGTTTTTGACCTTGAATTTAACAAAGGCGGCTAACGAGAAGTTCGACTGTAAACCGAACCAACGCCTGACGATTCGCAGTAATCGATTAATTTCAATTAAAAAATCGTAGCCATCGCTGCCGATTTTGGCGAGCCACTTATGGCATTTGGCGATGGTGTCGTATTCGTCGCCATGGACAACCAGGAATTGTTTCCCGGTGGACGTAACATGCACATCCGAGTTTTTAACAATGATATCGCCGAAGACGTAATTGTCGTAATGCCTGACGTTTTCGTCGTGGTTGCCGGGTACGTAAATGACCTGAGTGCCGTGCCGGGCTTTACGCAGGACTTTTTGAATCACCGTGTTGTGGTCTCTAGGCCAATACATTTTCTTGGAAAGAGACCAAAAATCGATAATGTCGCCGACCAGGTAAAGTTTTTCGCTATCGTTGTACTTTAGAAAGTCGAGTAAAACGTCGGCCCGGCATTGGGTGGAGCCAAGATGCAGGTCGGAAATCCAGATGGTTCGATAGGTCGTGGTATTCATAATCAAACTTTGGCTTACAAAGTAAGAGGGGCAATAACCGTTTGAACGGCATGTGTTGAGATTTTTGCGATTTGTTTTCCGGTGATCATGATCATCGGTCGTTCATCCGGAAAGGCGTTCAATAGAAGTTTTCATGTTTCAAATGTTAACAAACGTATATGAAAGTTATGTTACAAGCCCTGGAATCTTGGCAGCGGTTGCGGTTCTTTGAGTGAATTAAAGCAATAATTTCCTGCCGGACAGCGGCTGTTGTTCTGTTGTTTTTACACAAAAAATCATACCTGTGCGTCAGGACAGAGCGGTTTGTTTAACGGTAGGCGACGTTATAAATAAACCCTTTTTTTAAAGGCTAAGATCGCCCCAAACAGGTTGTTGTAAATTAACAACTACCAGAAGGGACGCGGGGTAAGGCGCTGAAACGCTGACTCAATTAAACATTAAATCACTTGTTTTGCCTGTTTAACCGGAGGATTATTTGCGCTCGAATTAAACAAATATTGGAGGACTGACGATGAGAATTATCACTGTATTGGTTTTACTGGCTTCCCTTTTTGCGATAGCGGGAACCGCTTTTTTCCAGCTGTTTGTTTTGTTGGCAAGCAGTCTGTTTTTTCACCACAATTACAATCGCCATATCTCCCGGCGAGGTTAAGTTCAAGGTGGGACGTTCGCGTGCATTATTCGGCGACGGGCATCCCGCCTTGAACGCAAGTCGTTCAAAGCCGACCGATAAAGGGTTACAGTGGCTTGCTCCGTAAATTAACCCGCACTCCATGCTGTTGTTACATCCCACGCCGAATTGAAACATCGGCGGCATCCTATCCCCCGTGCAATAATCACTACGCCCTCTTTTTCGCTGAAATTGTTTTTCATTAAATAGACGTTCAGGCTTATTACTTATAGAGCGAGTTCGTTATCAATCGATCAGGAATATTTCTGAGCTTTTTTAGTGCAAGAAACGGGTTTATATCTCAAATTGGTGCAAATCAAGCCGAAAACATCCGGCATTAGATTGTTTCGATTTTAAATCTCAGTGCAAGCAGCGTCGGTCAGCATAATCTTGTCTGTCGGATGTTGATCAATGCCGATTATGGCGCACTAGTTGCTAATTATTATGGGTTCCAAAGGATTATAGCCGCGCCTCGGCAAGGCCGATCGGCTATCCTAAGCGTCAATTTTTAAAATAATGGATTAATTAAATATGAGCCCGACTCAATACGACAAACTAGACAGTTATTTCCAGCAGGTACAGGATATTATTTTGAGCCGGCAGGATTGGGTGACCGGCCTGTTGCCGGCCAGCACCGCTGTCACTGTGCACGGCAATTATACCGATGCCTGGGTCAGGGATAATGTTTACAGTATTCTCTCGGCCTGGGGCTTGGCGCTGGCTTATCGGCGCGCTGAAGACGGCCAGTCTGAAAAAAACAGCGGACGCGCGTATTTGCTGGAGCAAAGCGTCGTCAAGTTGATGCGCGGGCTGCTGACCGCGATGATGCGGCAAGCGGCTAAAGTCGAGAGATTCAAGCATACCCAGAATCCGCTCGACGCCTTGCATGCCAAGTACGATACAAAATCCGGCACTGTCGTGGTCGGCGATCATGAGTGGGGGCATTTACAGCTGGACGCCACGTCTTTATTTTTGTTGATGCTGGCGCAAATGACCGCGTCCGGTTTGCGCATTGTGTTCACCATCGATGAAGTCAATTTTGTGCAGAACCTGGTGCACTATATCAGCCGTACTTACCGGACGCCTGACTACGGCATCTGGGAGCGCGGCCACAAAACCAATCATGGTATTGCCGAGCTGAACGCCAGTTCAATCGGCATGGCCAAAGCGGCGCTGGAAGCGTTGTCCAGCTTTAACCTGTTCGGCAAGGAGGGTGGACAAGCGTCTGTTGTGCATGTGATCAGTGACGACATCGCCCGAACGCGGATTACGCTGGAATCGCTGTTACCGAGGGAATCAATTTCTAAAGAGGCGGATTCCGCCGTGCTCAGTATCACCGGATTTCCGGCATTCGCTGTCGACAATCAAACTATCCGGGCGAAAACGGAAGCGCTTATTTGCGAAAAACTCGAAGGCCGATACGGCTGCAAGCGTTTCTTGTTGGATGGCCATCAAACCGCCATAGAAGATAGCCAGCGTCTTCATTACGATCCGCACGAATTAAAACAATTCATGGACATCGAATGCGAATGGCCGTTGTTTTTTACTTATTTATTGCTTAACAACTTGTTCACCGGCGATAACGATGCTGCTTTGGGCTATCGTACTAAATTGGAAAGTTTGCTGGTTGAACAAGGTGGACACCAATTATTACCGGAGCTTTATATCGTCCCGAAAGACTTAATTGCAGCCGAAAAAGCCAATGCGCAAAGCCAGCAACGTGTGCCGAATGAAAATATACCGTTAGTTTGGGCGCAAAGTCTTTTTATGCTTGGCAGTCTTATTCAAGATGGCCTGCTTGAGATTGAGGACGTTGACCCTTTAGGCCGACGCAAAGCTGTTAAGCAGGCTCAGGATTGCACCGTGCAAATTCAGTTACTTGCCCAGGATGAATCCGTACAAAACAGCTTAATAAAATACGGCATTCGTACTCAAACACTCGCTGCAATAGCCCCTACCCAGATCAGGGAAGCCAATGAACTTGCCGACGCCTACACGCATGTGGGCAGAAACGACCGTATCGGCTTGACGGGCAGGCCGTTGAGGCAGTTGCGGACTTTGGCAACGTCCAAAATGTATATCCTGGCCGGCGAGCGATTGCTGTTCTTGCCGCAATGTCTCAGCCAAAAAGGTTTCTATCTTGCGATGGACAACCGTATGCTGATACAGCGCCTGCGGCTGGAGCTGGCTTATATCTATAATCATTGGGATAGGGCAGGGAATCCGTTGGTGGTTATATCGGTAAAACAGAATATGCTGGGTAGCCATAACCGTGAAGTCCTGATTGAATTTATCAAAGAACTGCAACAAGGTTCCATGTTGGGCATTCCGGTGCAGCTTGGTACGCTTGCCGATTTCGCGGAAACGTCAAGTCATGAAAAAATTAACTATCTGCATGATTTTGAGTTTTCCAAAGCCTCCTGGGAAGAAGCCGACCGGCCTTTTTTCATGGTGTTGCCGATAGATGCCGGCCCGTCATTGCCATTGGATACTTACACTGTGACGGAATGGGAGATCAGCGCCGATGAAATACTGATCGAGCAATTAAAAACCAACACGAATCTTTACGCACAACTTGAACTCTTGAGCTTACTGAGTTTTCGTCACGGCCTGGATTACGACACCGGCTTAGCGGCGGTCGATGATATGGCCTGTTGTGTGCGCGACTTGCTGGAAGAAGTTTACCAGCGCGCGGGAGACCAGCATGCCTGGTATATTGTCAGGCGCTGCGCCGGCTTATTGGGCAAGTACGATATCAACCTGGAACAGTCGGCCACCGATATATTGGTCCGTCAACATGCATTGACGTTAGGCCGTGCGTACAGCGGCAGGGCAACGTTGATGCGTCCGGCCGATTCTTCGGTCATTTTGCAAATCATCCGCACCTATAATAACAGCGATGCCAGCGAACATATCATCATCCAGGAGTTGATCATTTATTTGGGCATGTTGATCAAGTCGAGTCCTGAATGGTTTACCGATATGCACACCGTTCGCGTCGGGCATATCATGCAGTTGCTGGTTGCCCGGCAAAAGCGCGAATCCGGTTGCGGTTCATTAGACCAGGCTTTTAACGAAATTCTTTCTTTGTCGCCTTATCGATTATTCGAAAAAGTAAAACAAACGTTGCAGGATTACGGCGATACCGAAAATCAACTGGGGCAGGCTGAAACGCTGCACTATGAAGGCGAACGCCGCGAATTTAGCGGCGCACGTTTTCCGAAAAATATGGACCCGGTAAAACCCGGCGAAACTGTCGATTGGTATCAATGGCGCGAGCAGCAAGGCAGTGTCGGGCGGGAAAACGATGTTTTTTTTGCCGGTGTCTGGGAAACCCTGCATCATTGCAAAGGCTTGACGATAGGCGACAAACTGAACAGTAAAAATCGCCTCGATAGCGAGAACACGTTGTCGGAATCAACGGCCGGAGAACAAAGTTTCAAGAACCATGTCAGCCATTTGCTTAATAAAATACAAGCCCCGGTTTACCGGCAATTGACCGTTGAGGCGTTAAAGGCCATCGCATCCATTTTTCGTGAAAACGCATCGTTACGTATTGACGATACCTTGTTAACGGATATTATTATCGGTCACGCCGTAAGAATCAGCTGGCTGCAAGATCATCCCGAAAATAAAGACAATTACGACGAGTGCGTATCGTCGGCATGGCAGGAGTTCTATCACTTACCGCCGCACAAAGTCGCCAACGGCATCCTCGATGCTTTAATCCATCTGCTTAATAATAACGAGAGAGAAACATTATGATACTGGCCGGAGACATAGGCGGAACGAAAACGGTATTATCGATTTTTACCAGGGATGCGAACGGTTCGCTGGCATGTTTAAAAGAGGAAACTTACTCAAGCCGGCTATTCCTTGAGTTTGATGATATTTTGTCGGCCTTTTTACCCGCCGATGTCGACATCAAGTCGGCATGTTTCGGCGTTGCCGGGCCGGTCGTTAATCAACGTTGCCACACGACTAATTTACCGTGGCTGCTGGATGGGGAAGAGCTGAAATTAAAACTGGGTACTGCTAAAGTAAAGCTCCTGAACGATCTGGAAGCGATGGCGCTGGGTATGTTGTACCTGCCCGAACACGACCTGGTTGAGTTGAATCCCAATGCCGGCACTCAGCCGGGTAATATCGCAGTCATAGCGGCCGGAACAGGCTTGGGCGAAGCCATGCTTTATTGGGATGGCAACAAGCATTATCCGATGGCGACCGAGGGCGGTCATAGTGATTTTGCCCCTCAAAATATCCAGCAGGATCAATTGTTGGCCTATCTTAGAAAAATCTACCCCGACCATGTCAGTTACGAACGCATCCTGTCGGGTATCGGTTTTAGCCATTTATACGATTTTCTTTGTGAGCAGGGATTTGCACCGGCTTGCCCCGATATTCCCGATATAGACAGCGGTATTGACAGCGGTATTGACAGGAATGCCGTGATTTCGGAACTGGGGATTTCCGGCAAAGATCCATTATGCGTCGAAGCCGTCAGGCTTTTTGTTGAGCTTTACGGGGCCGAAGCAGGTAACTTAGCATTAAAGTCGCTGGCCGTGGGCGGGGTGTTTATCGGCGGCGGCATCGCCCCAAAAATATTACCGGCGATGCAGGACGGTAACTTTATTCAGGCATTTAAAGCTAAAGGCCGTTCTGTTCCTTTGCTGGATAAAGTCTCGGTGAAGTTGTCGTTAAATCCGCGTACGCCTTTGATTGGCGCTATTAACTATTTTGACCTGTGAAGAGTTCGTGTAGCTTCAAGAGAAAAAAACGTAGGGCAT
>CAZJOY010000010.1:0-46188 GCA_964547705.1 uncultured Methylobacter sp.
TTCAAAGCCGGAGTGCAGGCTTTGCCTGCTTTGCAAGCAGAGCTTGCACTCCAAAATACCGGAAAACTTTAGCTCAATTACTTATCGCAACGTAACATATCCCAAAATAACACATGGAAACGAAATATAAATTCGAGCTATGTTTCTAACTAACGAAGAAACGCTCTAACTGCACTGGGCCGGCTACCCAGCCTTCCTATTTCTGCAAATGCAAAACGCGTAAACACCACAACCCTGCCATTAACACCAACGCATCTCGCAGTCGCATCAACGCAATCAGGCCCATGGCTGCCGCAGAAGACAGGCTCAAGTATCCAAAAGCCCAAAACATGGCGGCCTCCAGAGTACCGAGGCCGCCAGGCAGGGGCAACAAGAAGGCTAAACGCATGGCAACCAGGATGACCAAAAAGGCATAACCATCGAGTTCAAGATCAAAAAAACTCAGCAACAGCCACAATTCGACGATCAAGCCGGTCCAGCCGGCAATGGACAGCACGAACGCCCGTGATAGCGCCGGTTTCTGCTCCGCCATTACGAATTTTACGTCGCTGCCTAGCCGTTGCCAGTGAGTTTCTATTTGTTGTAGGCGCGGGTGATGTTGCCAGTACCCGGTCACTCGTTTTAACCAGCCTGAAACTCGGTCGGGTTGCTTTAAAATTAGCCAGCCAAACAAGGATAGCGTCAGGAGTATTAACAGCAGAACCAGTGATATGTTTTGCCAGTCGACAACAGCAGTTCCGGAAGATGCCAGAAGCAGCAGTACGCTCAGCAACAGTACGGTGAAGTTAATCCAAAGTTCATAAAATCGATCCAGCCCCAACGCCAGCAAAGCACCGTGTATCGGTAGCCGGTTGCGCTTGCATAGCCAGTAAATCTGCAAGGGTTCACCGCCAAACTGAGGACCTGGCGTGATAAAACTCACCGTCTGGCCGGCTTGGCGGATCATCAGTAACTCACCGAAACGCACCGGCACATGCAGCATGTCGATGAGTACCCGCCAGCGCTCTGTAGCCAATAAGACAATGCCCAGGTTAAGCGCTATCCACGCCAGCCATTGCCCAAGGGATAGCTTGGTTATGCTCTGGACTATAGTTGTAAGCGGTAACTGGCTAAGAACCCAGCCGACCAGGATCAGGGCCGCCAGCCATAGCAGAAGCGGTAACGCTTTAAGCCAGGACATCAGGCACCGTCATAGCGTGCGACCCACTCGTCATCCCATTGCCAGAGACTGAAGCGGCCGGTGCCCAGCAATAAAATCCAGCTAACCGTGAAGATAAGTACATAACCCGTAAAATCGATGGCCCCGCTTGGGTAGTGCCAGCCTAACAGCATAATTAATATCAGCGCCCCTAAGCGTCCGGCAAAACCCAACAGAATCAGGCCGGTACTGAGCAATAAACCAAAAACATGAATAGTCATACCCGCGTCCTTTGCCGTCAAAAACACCAGCAAAACCAGCAGTGCACGCAAGCCCGGTTGAAAAAAACGCCCGCTAAATATTTCCAAACGACTCAAGACCTGTGGCTGGACGCTGCCGCAAACAACCCACCAGTCCGCCACAAAACCAAACAGCACCGGCAACATAAATGCGATACCGGCGCTTGTTGTCAGGATCGGGTTAAGCAGAGGCCAAAGCACGATGGCAATAAAGCCCATTTGAAAGCCCGCTAAGGTGCGACGCAAAGGGTTCGGCGGCAAGGCATAAACAGGTAAACCCAGGTCGCGACGGCGCTGCAAGCCCCACTGATAGATATAGTAGGCTGCGCTTAATATTAGATAAGTCCAGTGTATCTTGCCTAAGCCGATTGCCAGCAGCGGCGCAACCACCAGTCCCAGAGCATCAAAGCTGATGTCCAAATGATTGCCCAGTAAGCTTACTTGTTTGCTGCGGCGGGCCACGAATCCATCCAGCCGGTCGAGAATGGCCGCAAAAGTATATAGGCTTGCCGGCAGCAAGACATTGAGGCCATTATCCTGATTCTGGAATAGGAATCCGCCCGTTAAAGCAATCAGTCCGCCCCGCAGGATTGTCAGGCGGTTACCCCAGCCTAAATTGTTATATAAAGGAGCTTCCGCATTGTCTCGGTTAAGATCGAGTCGTCGCCAAATATGTTGACAGATAAATCCCCAGAGCAAGCCTGCCTGAAGTAGCCATTGTCCAGCATTGCCCCAGTCCATCGTAATCCCTAAAAGACAAAACCCGATCAGCAGGATGCTGCAACCAAGCACTGCGATCACTTGCAGTTCATATTTCATAAAATCAACTTAAAAATCATAGATATAGGACACTCATGACGTACATTTACAATACTTAGGAACGAGCATGAAATAAAGTGGACAACTGTGTGCAGCAGGAGTGCAAGCTTTGCTTGCGCACGCAGGCGAAGCCTGCACTCCGGCTATTGGCAACTTGCCTAAGTTATTCCATGCTCATTCCTTAGCTCAGGGAAGGCACACGATGCGCTCATACCGTAATGCTACGTTTTAATGCCTTGCACCAACGAAGGCTTTTATTGTTATGATGCCACCTATTTAAAACTTAGAACAATTCATAAGCAAAAGTTACGCCAGCTTATTTTGATTACAGTACGGAGATTTATACATGATACGGAATGAATTGATTGTCGCTGATTTATGGAGGCGGCGCATGAAAATCAGTCTGAACGTTTTAGCCCTGGTTTTCATTTTTATTGCGCTGCTTATCCCCAACCGCATCAGTTCGATAACGCCACTAGCTTTTGCCTATTTTCCCCTAGAGGGACTTTTGCTCGGGCTTGTTTTACTTTGCCCAGGGCGTGCAGGTCTTGGTATCCGCGCTATTGCATCCTTCCTGCTGGCGACAGGGATAATTTTCAAACTTGCCGATATGGGAACGTATCAAGCATTCGGCCGTCCGTTCAATCCTGTGCTTGACTCCCATTTCCTGGCAGATGGCATGAACCTTCTGCAGGGAGCCATTGGCCTGATTGGCGCTTTCATCGCGACGGTACTGCTGATCACTCTAGTCGTTGGGATTTACCTGTTGGTGTATGCGCTGCTCGGACAAATCCAAGCATTGCTGCAATTAGCGCCTAAAGTTTGCAGCACAGGACTGCTCGCAGCTTTGATCGTCTGGACCGGGCTTTCATTTAGCGGCTGGCAAAAAGCATCCGCGCCGTTTTATGGCTTGATGACCGAACATGTCAGTAACACCTTGAGCAGTATTGCCGATCTGAAGGCTTTTAGCGAAGTCGTTAATAACGATCCTTATGCCTCCTCCGTGCCGGGCGACAGCCTTTTCGACAAGCTAAAGGGTAAAGACGTATTGGTCGTGTTCATCGAATCTTATGGGCGCACCGTACTCGATAAAGCGGACTTTGCTGCGGCTATCCGGCCGGTTCTGGAACAAAGTAGCGAAAATCTTGCTGCTAAAGGGCTATTTGCCCGTAGCGCTTACTTAACATCGCCAACCAACGGTGGAATCAGTTGGCTTGCCCACGGCACTTTACTTTCAGGACTGTGGATCAATAGCCAGACCCGTTACGACCGTCTGGTGATGAGTCAACGCCGCTCGCTTAACCGTCTTTTCCAACGGGCAGGATGGCGCACCGTGGCGGTACAGCCGGCTCATACCATGGATTGGCCGCAAGGGAAATACTTCGGTTACGACCGGATTTATGCCGCGAAAGACTTGGGCTACCGGGGGCAGTCTTTCAACTGGATTACTATGCCGGATCAATATACGCTGTCCGCACTCCAGTCGCTGGAACGCAAATCCGGAGCACGAACGCCAGTGATGGCTGAGATTGTCTTGATCTCATCCCATGCACCTTGGACGCCTTTGCCGCAACTTGTCGAATGGAATCAGGTAGGGGACGGCACTATCTTTAACCGGCATCGGGTTGGAGATACGCCTGAGGCGGTCTGGCAAAATACCGAACGCATCCGGGAGCAATATCGCAAATCCATCGAATATACCCTAGCCAATATTGTGTCTTACGCCATCAATTATGGAGACGATAATCTGGTCATCCTGGCATTAGGCGATCACCAGCCGGCCCCTTTTGTGGCTGGCGATTCGGATAACCGCGATGTTCTCGTGCATCTCATCAGCCGTGATTCCAAGGTAATGGATGCGGTGAAAGACTGGCACTGGACAGATGGAATGCTGCCGGCCGGCAACGCACCGGTTTGGGGTATGGATAAAATGCGGGATCGTTTTATTGCGGCTTTTTCAAAGCAAACCACTGAGTTCGCTCAGTTAAATCAATAGAGTTTTAGCAAGAAAAAGGCCGCGTCAAAAAATTACGATAGCCTACAAATGACCGGTTTAAAACCAGGATCAGACGTTCGCAGTACAAAATATAAACGGCAAAACGAACCGAACTACGTAATCCCAGAATTAAGGCTTATTCGGGCGGGTAGCGAAAGTCCTATTATATTTATTTCTATCGGTTTTAATTAACAATTACTTTCTTATACGAATCAAAACGGAATGTCATCGTCAAAGTCGTCGTAATTCGGCGGCGGAGGCGGCATAGAACCGGAACTGCTTTGCGGCGCCGATGGTTGCGACTGACCGGCAGGCTTCGAATATCCGCCCGGCGCATGCTCACCGCCGAACTCGGACGTGCCGCCGCTACGGCTGTCGAGCATATTCATCGAATCGGCAACAATCTCGGTTGTATAGCGGTCCTGGCCGTCTTGAGCCTGCCATTTGCGCGTGCGAATATGACCTTCAATATAAGCCTGGCTGCCTTTTTTCAGGTATTCGCCGGCGATTTCAGCTAGGCGATTAAACATAACCACCCGATGCCATTCGGTTTCTTCGCGGCGTTCGCCGGTTTGCCTGTCTTTCCAGCGCCGGGATGTCGCCAGACTCAACGTCGTAACGGCGCCGCCGCTCGGCATATAACGAACTTCAGGATCGGCGCCCAACCTTCCTATTAACATCACTTTATTCAGCATTTATTTCTCCTCATTGTTTGCGCGATTACGCATTGACGTACTGAGTGATCAAACCTTGTAATTGGTCTTTATCGAGCTTCTGATTATCAACTTTCAGATAAACCAAGCTCTCTTCATAATGCAGCGTGACTTCTTCTACGCCGCTGATTTTCAGCATTTCGGCAATAAATTCATTGGTGCCTTGCTCACTGAGTTTCTCCAATGAAATAAGCAGGTTTGCCACATAGCGGGGAGACTTCATCCAAAAGGACACCACCAGCCAACTGAATGCGGCAGCGGCGCAAAATAAAAACACCGCCGTGACTCCGAACTTGCCATTAAACCAGCCTCCAACAATTCCTCCCATAAATAGCCCCATAAACTGCGAACTTGAATAAGCGCCCATCGCCGTACCTTTCAAGTCAGCCGGTGCGGTCTTGGAAATTAAAGAAGGCAATGTCGCTTCCAACAAATTAAAGCCGCAAAAGAACAGCCACAAGAGACCGATAATCCCAATCAGATTTTGATAAATTAACGACAGACCCAATTCGGCTATGATCAACACCGCAATAGCACCTAAAAACACCTGTTTCATTTTGCGTTTTTTCTCGGCCAGAATAATGAACGGCACGGCGAACGCCATCGAAATCACAAAAACGGGTAGATAAACCATCCATTCATGTCCGGCTATTAATCCCGCGTTTCTCATTAACGAAGGCACCACGACAAAAATAGCCATTAAAATCATATGTAAAGTGAAAATGCCGTAATTCAGGCGCAACAAATCCGGATTTTTCAGTACCTGCATGGTTTCTTCGGGAACGAACTCCGCATCCCGATGTAATTTGGATTGCTGGGGATTTGGAACAATATAAATAATGGCTAAAATAGCAAACAATGTCAGCACTGCGGTGACGCCAAAAACGCCTTGCACACCGCCGAATCCGGAAATAATAGGTCCTGCAATAATACCGACGCCAAACGACGCACCGATACTGATGCCGATAATCGCCATGGCTTTGGTACGGTGAACTTCCTGAGTCAAATCCGCGACCAAGGCCATGATAACGGCGGAAACCGCGCCGGCCCCCTGAAACGCCCTGCCGACCAAAACGCCATAGATCGTAGTTGAAAGCGCCGCAATCACGCTGCCGATAAAGAACAATATCAAACCGATAATAATCATTTTCTTGCGGCCGAAACGATCCGATAACAGGCCGAACGGGATTTGCAGCAAAACCTGGGGCAAACCGTAAATACCCATCGCCAGACCGATCAATGCAGGCGTCGAGCCTTCAAGCTGCTCGGCAAATAACGACAACACCGGCAAAATCATAAATAGCCCCAGCATTCGCAACGCATAAATGCTTGCCAAAGACCATGTGGCGCGTTTCTCCGATGGCGTCATCGAACTTGTAATGTCTTGCATTGTTGTCAAAACCAGCTTCTCCTTTTTGAACCAGAATTATCAATAAATGTAGGGGGCGCATCGCGCACCTTTACTGAGTTTGGAAAACGGTACGCGATGCGAACCTTACTAACTCAGTGGTTTATCTCACTATTTTAATGGCATCCATTATAACAAGCTTTATTCGCCCATTTCCGCTGATTAAGTAAACAGCTCTACGTCTTGGGTTAAAAAGTGCTGCCCAGCGGGTTGAAAATCAACGAAGATAAAATGACTAACCTGAATATGCCTACCCTAATCCAGAACATAAACGGGCTTTCAGGCCCTAACCAACGCTGAAAATGCGCATCAGCACGCCAAGCATTTCAATAAAGCGAATATATTTAATGGTTTGATCAGCATGGTTTAAGGCCGGTCCGCATGTAGCCGTTTGTGTTAATAAGGCTTTGCTCGTATATTATATGGTTGTTTAAATTGCCGGATTTACTTAATGGATACGATCAGCATTCGTGTAAATATCGCCTAATTTTAAAGGCCTAACAATAATTATTGTACTCAAGGAGTACCGATTATTTTTCTGATGAGGTACACCAAAATTATACCTATTCCTAAAGCCGAGTTATAACGCGAAATTAAATGGGGCGCGGTAATATTTTAAACAAAACGGGGAGCGTGTGCCGCTCGCCTTGAATTAAATGTTAGGCTTAATATCAATATGATTGAAATTGAAATTGAAATAGACGGGAAAATTATTAAGTTTAAGCCACACATTACAAGCCTTAAATCAGGCTTTGGTCATCGCATAGCATGTGGCTGTCGTGCGCACCTGAGAATGGGTGTCCTTGTGTGGAGCGGAAATATAGCATATCCAATGCACCACTGTAGAAAGCATGCCGAACAATATTATGGCGTTACATTTGAGCCTAACGCACGAGGTAAGCAGTGCCATGATGAAATTTAAACAATACCGCAGAGCTTTCCAGCATCTGCTTGACCGACCTGTTAGCCGTTTTTTGTGCTGGTGGCTTGGTTGTGATGCCTGCCCCCAGGAATACTGCCACCGGGACGACAATATGTTCCAGTGCGTGCGCTGTGGAGCGCACTGAACTTAAACCGCTGTACGGTCGGCGGGTCGCCTTGACCGTACAGTTATGCAAGAGAGATTTTAAATGGCTGATAAACGACAAATATACGCAACAAAGAAAGAAAGCGGGAAGATTGCAATCATCAATGGCACTTCTTGCTCTGAGGGCTATTGCCGTGAGCATGGATGTGATTTTCCAAATTGCGCAACATTCAGTGGAGAGGAGTTTGACACAGAGGATGAGGCAAAAGCAACTTACCCAGATATGGAGTTGGCATAACGCCTGAATTAACCAGCCCGTCAGCTGGAACTTTAATAGCAAACCGACTCGCGGCGGCGGGTCGCTTTGACCGGATAGTTATACATGAAAAGACTTTTTTGCAAGCATGAGTGGTTTACGATGATTTGCCCAGTAACTTTACGATATAAGCACCATTATTGCGCAAATTGCGGAAAGATAGAAATAAGGCAACGGTGATGTATAACGCAAAATTAATGTGGCCGCACGATGCGGCCGAACAAAACCGCTGAGCTTTACCGGCTCACGTTGAATGACGGGTTATGCATTGAGGAAAACATGGCTACAGAAACCGGATGGTTGATTGAAAATGGTAAAGACGCTGGTAAAGGATTGGCGTATAGGTTTATCAATAATGACAAGGGCGGAATTCCAGACTGGACAGAGGATCACAACAAGGCGTTGAGATTCGCAAGAAGGGAGGACGCTGAACAGTTTGCGTACCATGACGAAGATGCTTGGCGAATTGTAGAACACACTTGGGGATGATGTATAACGCGAAATAGACACATTTTTAGGTGTATATATCGACTTAAAACGTAAAGTACACCGATTTAGAGCTTATCTCAACAAACACACCGATAATTCTCTAAACCGCTTAATACGATCAGGCAATCCATTCGTACCGCCATTGATCTTCTTGGTCACGGCGGTGATGATAATATCGGAGTCGCCGCGGTCGCAGAGGCCCCATATTTTATTCTCTGTAAAGAACCACGCTGCACTGGAAAGAGGGTATTTTGTTGCAACTAAATCCGGCGCTTTTATGCAATCTTCGCCGATATAATGGCTAAATGACTGGTAATTATTCAATCCTGTTATTTGCAAATATCCGCGTCCACGGTATTTATAGCCGTCACCGCTGGCTTCGTCACCGTTACCGTTCCGACTAGCATAAGCGCGATTGCCTATTTTTACCGGATCACGCGCACAAGCGATAGCCTGTTCATGGGTAAATTGACGGGGGAATATTCGCCGCAATGCATCGGCTGAGTAATTTAGGTTTTCAAATAGCCGGTCAAAGCCGCTGCTTTCGTGGGCGCATTGCGAGAGGAAGTGGGTGAGTCGCAAAGGCGTCGTTAATTCCTTGATGTCCGGTATTTGTGCAATAACAGTATCGGGGATATGACCTTTTAAGTTATTTAGATTGAGCATTATTCTCCTTTCCCTGTATAAAATGCATCATGCCCAAACTCATCAACAAAGAAGTAATATCCTATGCTTAACACATAAGCCCACCACCTAGACCATGTATTGCCTTTGTGCCGTATATGCCGAACAAGATTAACCAGCATATTAGTATCAGCCCGGTCTTTATCTTCATCGGTTTGCCCAATGGAATAGGCGTAGTCATGGATATTGAAAACCTCGGTGCAATCCAGTCCGAGTATCTTGTTCGGAATGAATTGAGACCGCCAGTCGTTAGCGGCTCCGGCACCGTTGCATATTTTTGCCTTTTGCTCTGGCGTTAAGGCGTAGTAACCAGGCTCAGTATTGAATTCAGGCATTATGGCTTGACCCAGGCAATAGCCAAGCCAACAATACCGACAATACCAGTTGCTAACGCAACAACACCGGCATAAAAACCGGTTTGTTTTTCTATCTTCAGCTTAATGTCTAACTGATCGTTTCTAATTTCAGTTAATACAGCTCTAACTTCTTCAAGGGCTTTCGCTTTGCACTCTTTTAATTCCTCATGATCCTGCCTTAGCACCTCATGCTTTTCCATTAAAAGCAAGAGCTGAACGCATGGCTTGTCACAGCAATTTTGGGGTTCATCCATCACTCCGCCTTGTCTTTATTAGACGCATAACCGGCATTCTGTGCGGCCGCATTGATAAGCTTGTGGAGTTTCGAAAGAAAACCTGGTTGATTTGGCGGCGGCATATACTTAGCAACAACTGCGCTAGCAGCAATAACAGAAGCAGCACTGGCCAGCAAATTAACGATAAAGCCTTGTAAGGCTGCAATAAAAGCCGATCCCGCATTAACGACATCAGTAGCGGCTTGAATAGTTTCTGGTCCTGCCATTTTGTTGTCTCCCGACAATAAGTTATTGAATTAACCGGCATTAACCGGATTTATTGATGATTACGTACTAACCGTCAATAAAAAATCTCCCCACCGAATACCGCGCGCATTGTTGGCATCAAATACATATAGAACGGCAGTGTAATCGCCAACTGGCAACCCAGATGCGCCGAGATTTAATATCAATTTGTCAGTATTAGTGAAATCAAATAATAATGGAGATACCTCGCTATCAAGCATTGTTGTGCCTACTTTTACCTGACATCGAGTCAACGCGTTGTGCGCAATATCTGTTCCATCAACCGATAGTGACAGAGCGATAATATTGTCTCTATTAAGATAAGTAATTTCATTAATCATGCATCAAGCTCCGAGTATTTCCGAAAATTATAGATCGTCGTCAAGCTCATTATCTTATTGATAGAAGTTAAGCTTTTGGCTGATAATGTTGCCGCAATGCTGCGCATGTTACGCGTCTTAGTAACACTACGGATATAATAGTCACCGCGCGGCAATTCATGGACGCCAAGCAAAGTAAGCTTTCGAGCCCTTGCTACAGTTGCTGATAATGCGGAGCCAGACATCGGTATAGACCACGATATTGAGCCTCCTGCCAAACTCTCAGCGACAGCTGCTGCTGAAATAGCGATAGCCATCCTTATATCGCCGCTTCCATCAGAAACAGCGACCGATACGCCGCCTAATTGCAAATCGCTAATCAAGCCGCCACTACCTGTTACGCTGGCAGAAGCAGTCCCAGAAAAAGCGACATCTGAGAGCAAGCTACCAGCGCCACCGGCATTCGATTGTGCATCACCCGACAACGACAGATCGTTGCTCAGCGAAGCCGCACTGCCTGCAATTGCCTGAGCGCTGCCAGATAGCAGAGAGTCTGATATTAAATCAGCCGATGCCAAAACACTCACTACAGCATCACCAGAAATCGAGGCCGTGATATTGACTTGACCCGCTGCCGACGAACTTGCCTGCGCATCGCCAGCCAACGACACATCATTGCTTAATGACGCTGATCCGTAGGCGCTTGATTGCGCCGATCCATCCATAGCCATCGCATTGCTTAAAGCCCCTGATGCAAACGATTCCATAAAACCATTGCCAGACAGCGTCACATCAATAACCACAACCCCATCAGCAATACTGATCGACGCAGAACTACCGGCAAGGTCAACGGATTGATTAACGATACCGGTTGCGGTAGTCAGTGCAATGCCAGAGCCGGATAACGCTATTACGTTGGTGTATGCATCAAACACACCTAATGACGACGCACCAAGCGGCATTACTCCTAGCATTACGTTAAATCTCCTGAAGCCGAAACATTTGCCTGAGCATTTCCTGACAGAGTAGTTGATTGATTTATATCTCCAACCGCAGCTCCGTCTGCCTGAGCCGATCCAGCCATAGAGGTTGATTGATTCACCTGTCCAGCTGCGGAGCTGCTTGCCTGAGCAGCGCCTGATAATGGGATAGCCGCTATGATCCCGCTTGGCATACAAGACATACTCAGCGCAGCCGTAACTCCGCCGCTTGTCAATACAGCGCCATTGAGATTAAGCGTTGCCGTTACATCGCCAACTTCTCCGGCCGGCAACGTGTAATCTGAAAACGCCCATTCCCGCGCAGTCCCGCTCACAAATAATAACGAATGAGAGGCTACGCCAACGGTAATGTCTAATGATACCGGGCCGCCAGTGATGGCAATATCATCCAGGAGCTGCACAGTAAATGACAATGTGTCGCCGGCATAATAAACGCCAGGGACCGGCCCATGAATTGCCGCCGGAACGGTAACACTATGAACGGGCGGGGCTGGATAGTAGTCAACACAAATAATGTGCTTTTTGCCCGCCCCTATGCGCCGGTAATTTGGCAAAGCAAAGGTAGTTATACCGTCTCCGCCGTAAGTATTGTTGATTACAGCGAACAGTAATGGGTAGCTTGAAACGGACAATAATTGCCCTTCGCATGCCAGATGGCCTTCTGGAACAGAAACCCCGGCGTAAACCTTGATTTCGCCGATGCTATTAAAATCAGCGGCAACAACGGTTGTGATAACTGTTTTCGTGCCGGCAGAAAACGAAACCAACTCGCCAGAATTGCTGGATGCATAAACCACATCTCGCGTTAGAGTTGAATTAGATTCCGTCCATATACCGCTACCAACCTCCCACTCCGATTGGTCTGGCTTGCTGATACGATAGCTAACTTTAGCGCCAGTAACGTGAGCATCAGCAATTGAGCGAAAACCAACAGGAGCAACACTGTCAACCGTTATAGTTCCAGTCCCAGTGCTCGTCGTCTGGTCTTTAACGGAATCTTTATATTCTGGCATCTTGGCTCCGCATTAAATCAAGTGAAAATAAAGATTGGCACGTAGATTATGCCAATCGTTATTAGCACTTAATTGTCGATCTGAACCGTCAGTGAGCCGGTGGCGAAACTCGGCGTGCTGCCGGTCGTGATATTCCGAGATGCCGTTAACGCAGCACAAACAATAGGATTGCCGGAAGTTGATGCATCAACGATACCCCAATGCGTTACCGTACCCCAATCAGCCGTAGACGTAGTGAAAGTCACTGCCGAGGCATTACTGATCGTGCCGTTCGTTCCTGACGATGCGCCGGTGGTATCGCCGTGCGTGCCATTCCAGGCCGATGTGCCTCTGGCAATAGCTACGCGCGCATAACTGCCGCCGGACACCTCGGTACCGGCCGCCGAATCGGAACATGATGTTGTGTAAAGCGCAACGTAATAACTGGCTGGTGAGGATTCAGAAAACGCCGTGCCACGGAAAACGTGATCGACAATATGGTTCTCGGCGTAGTTCGTTAGAGCACCGGCCGATACTGAAGCAGAAGTAAAAATCAGGGCGCAGCCCAGCACTAGAAATGCAGAAAGTTTTTTCATTGTTGTCTCCCGACAATAGATAAATGCGTCATCACGACGCGTTAATTAAACAACGTTTAATTAGAGGCTTAAATGTACCGCATATTGACTGATTACTCAATTTATTATTAAGTAATCAGCCGCTTAAATTTATTTCTCGGAAAATCGGCCAATATCTCTTAGGTGTTCTTGCTTTCTTCCCAAGTAAAGCCCGTTTTTAGTATGACGATCCGCCGCCTTTCTCGCTCTGATAGAACGTAAAAGATCTGGCTTTGTCAGGCGGTCTTGTGGCTCGACAGATTCATTAAATTCAGCAATATCTCCTTGCCATAGCGCTTCCCTTTCCACCGGTTCTGCTGAGAGGTATCGGTTTCTAAGATGCGCTTTTTTCATACCGATCTTATCGCGCTGCTTGGTTATAGCCGAATTAGCATCAAGAGTGTTGGCAATCACCGTCGGATTAAAACCAATCACCTTGTTGATGATTTCCGGCATCGTTAACTCCCTATCAATAATCTTGTCGCCTTTGGTATTTGTTATGCCGTTTTCGGACATTCTTGCCGCTGCAATGATTTGGCTTAAAGCTCGCGGAGCCACTGCCTCGACCATCCTTGCATACTCGCCATCATCATACATTTTTTTAGCGGTGAATAGCCCGGCCGCTTGACCGCCAAGAGGCCCCATCATCGCAGTAGCGATGGCATTGAATTGATCCCTGCCTTCCAGCTCTTTATTTTGTGACTGCCACCAGAGAGATGACAACCCGGTTCTTCCGGAAATATCGCCAATCGGCAATAGCCGTGCCGGTCCTTTAGCCACCCATTCCGCCGTCGTTTGGTCAAAATGATCAGTTAGCCAGTTTCTAAATTCCGTTTCAATATCATCTTCGTCATCAGCGCCCAGACCAGCCAGCAGCGCTTGAAAGACTAACACGCCGCCAACTGCCCCAGGAACTGCGAAGTTGGCGCCTTTATATTTAAACCCAGCTACGCCGCCCATCGCCGCGAATGCCTCAACACCGATAGGCAAGCCAAACACCCCCGATGTGGCAAAGGTCATCGCCATCTGCGTAATCAACGCCTTACGTGCCGCAAGCCGAACTTCCGGTGATTCGCCCTTAAGCGCATTATAAGCATTCCTGCCAATGTAATAACTCATGCCGATAGCGTAGGACTTGAATAAGGTCAACACCCTGGCGGCATTGCTCATCATGTACCGCGCCCGGTTGCCCTGGCCGTAATCAAACTGGGTGCGGTCAATGACATCAATCGTGTCTTTGATTGCTGCTTCAAAGTCACCACCGTTCTTTTTATACGCCAGATTGAATGCCGCTATCGCGGTAACTTGTCGGTTGACGGCCTCGGCAACATGGAAGAAATAGCCAGATGCTTTAGCCAAACCGCCCGCCGTTCTAGTCAAGGCATTATTACTGTAGGAGGGATTCTTACCCATAGCGATAGAATCATGGGTTTGCGTCATGTCGATCTTGCCGATTTCGTTAAGATGCCTGAGCGCTGCTTTCGTAGTCGGGCTAATATGCGGGTTTTTCATCAAGTCAAAGCCGGATTGCCGGTTCAATACCTTAGGGTAAAACATCATTCGATAAGCCTTGCTGATCTCAACCGCCGCCATATTAAATGAATGCCTACCGGCCAATTCAGGCAAAGCCACGCCAACAACCTGGAGCATGTTGACCGCCGCCGACCCGACATTAAAGCCAAGCGCCCCCATAAATCCCAGGCTTGTTAGCGTTTGCGACCAAGGCATTATCTCGGTGTTTTTCAAGGCCGCCTCGCGCTTCACCAATTCATTCAGCACTGATTTTATGGCGTAAGTATCACTATCGCCCTGCGCGTCATCCATTGCCTTAATGGTTTTGTCGGCGTCAGCAAGAACCTTCTGGATCTTATTATCATACTTCAGTGCCGCCATGTTCTTAATGGCGCTGGTCCGGGTTTTGGCGTAAGCGCGTAAGGCGTCTGTCGATTCGCCCAGCGTTCCTTTGCGGTGGATAAAATGTTTGCGGTAGGAAGAATCGGGCAGCGTGTTAATCATCAACTGATTGAACTCGTCATACATCGCATCAAAATCTTCATGGCTGGTCTGCCCGTTCCTGAACTTTTCCCTCAGACCGCCGATAGTACGGTGCGCCAATACCGCCATATCGCTCGCGGCATTGCCGGCCAATACGCCACGGTCATACTCATCTTTGCCGGTCACGCTGATATTGCGGTAACCTTGCTTACGCATTTCGGCAACCAGCCTATCCTTATCCTTTGGTGTTTCAATAAATGACTTTACCCGTTCGCCGTCTTCATTAACGGCCGTTATCACAATATTGCCATCCCGCGATAACGGAAAGTAAACGCCGCGCTTCAAGAATTTATCAAAATGCTTTTCAATGTCTTTGATGATGGATGCTTTCGTCTCCCGGTCAGCTTGGAATTGCTCTATTCTTTCAATTAACGCTTGGCGTTTTGCCCTAAGGTCTGACTGATAATCATCGCGCATTTTCGCGTAGACTTCTTTTGCCGCTTTCGGAAGCGCCTTATAAGCTAGATACACCGCAGATTCTTGAGCGTTTATGCCCCTCTCTGCCATATTAAATGTGGCTGGATCAAAATCTTCCAGGCGAGTCGCCATGCCCTGAACACGCCCCAGTTCATGCATGGTTTTTTTATCGAGTTTACCTTCCATTTCCTTATAAGCCTGAGCTACATACTGCTCGTGCTGATTAATGAAATTGTCCTTTTCTTGAGAAAGGTGCTTGTAATTGATTAACTCAGGTAAATCCTTTTCAACAAAATCGATTAAATGGTTGCGCTGGAATAATCCACCCAGCCAGCCTAGCGCTTGCTTGCCTTTGTTCGCTTCAAATAAAGATTTTATGGCGGTGTTGTTTTCATCTTTGGTGGTCTGTAATTTGCTAAAGCGAATATCGTTTGAATCCCGTTTGAAGGTTCCGGTGTTTCCGGTAGCTAGTTTTTCTTGTCCGATGTCGTTAATAAATACGTCATTTTTGCCATTATCGATTACCGAAGGCTCGCCATTCTCATCAACATGAATACTTTTCCCAAACCATTTGCGGAAGTTTTCAGTTTTTGTTTGAATCCATTGCGTTTCCGTTAAGCTGGTCTGTTTGCCATTGGGAGCAAGCATTCCTCCATCTCTTGGCGAACCGTCTTTATTAAAATAATGTACCTCTATCGTCCGGTATTGATCTACTGCGTCTTTTAAAGCCTCTCGTCTTGGCTTGCCATCGGTATCTGCATATTGAGCAATCATTGCCTCCAGCTTCTTGTTGATGGTGCCGACTTTGAAGCCGTCGTTGTCAACATAGTCGTAAGCGTCTCCCGACCAGGATTCTATGCCGGTTTTGTCGTAGCCGTCATTAGCGGCGTCGAGGTCTGTGTCTACGGTTAGTTGTGACTTATCGGCAGTCTTGGCGCTTTGTCCGGCAAAACTATTCCTTATTGCGTCATTCTCACGGCCAACATTATCAAACATCAGCGCATCAGGAGCCTGTTTAAGCGCCGAAGTTGCTAGGCTTATAATGTCGCCTTCGTTAAGGGTATTCGCCCAGCGTATCCACGATTTACGCTCCAGCATAGGCAATGCCCGACCAATTAAGCGGAGCGCCTTTCTGACTAGCTGGATGAGCTTTTGCGTGATTGAGTGAGTTGGGTTATTCTCGATGAAATAGGCAAGTATTTCTTCCGTGACATGCTCAGACTTGGTGTCTTTCGGCACCATGTCGGCGGCTTCTTTCATCTTGCCGCCGCGACTCATCACTTTAACTTGCTTGAGTATGACCTGAAAGTCTTTGTCGTTGCGGAGTAGCTGGAGTTGATGAACTCCTACCTCGTGCAGCATTAAGCCGTAAAGCGTCTTAGCCGACGTGTCCTTGCTGATGTTATCGTAAACAAAATAGGAATGATCGGTATCGGGATCATAAAACCCTTTAGCTCTAGCGGCATCGCTAGATATTTGCATCGCCTCATCCCGCGATATAACCTTAAACTTCCCCGTAGCCAGCAGCCGGTCAAACCCGCCTTCGCTGAACTTGGCATCTATGGCGTTGCGGATGGCTTTGGTTAGGGAGGGTTTGGTGTGTGGTTTTATTGCTGTTTTGGTTTCTGATTTTAAATATTTTTCGTACTTGCCATTGAACGCAGCCCTCATTTGATCTAGACTTACCAATGTGCCAGATGCAGGCCGGTGTATGCTGTCTGATTCGTCAGATGTGGACTCGGAGATACCGTCTGGCATTTCCATGTTTAGGGCCTGGTGATCGTAAAGCTTAAACTTTCCATCCCAACTTTCTTTTACAGTAAGCTTTACAGCAAAATATTGATCACCTAGCTTCAATGGCGCAACTAATGTGATAACATTCTTGAAGTTGTTATTAACAGGATCGTGATGATTAGCAGCAATTTTTACAGCATTTTCTATTAACTGTTTTATAGCCGCTACCGATTTTACGTGTTGCGGACCATGATGCTGAAATCCATGCACAACGCCTTTTTTTGTTAATCGAATATCAAATCCTGTTGGATCGTTATGCAATGTATCACTGCCAGTTTCTTTGATTAAGTCATTAATTAGACTATTGATATATTCATTTGCATTTTTACGCGTTTCTGCTGGCGTATCACCTTTAATTTCATTGCCACTTAACTCAACCAAAGCAACGCCGTCATCTCCCGATGACTTGCTAAATAGCATCGTGACTTTATCGGCTTCCTTGGCCTGCGCGTTTGCTTCTTTATTAGAGTCAGAAGGCTGGCTTTCCTCTTTCCGTCTGCGCAAATATCCTTCAAGACGCATTTTAACTTCACCAAGATTGCGCGCACCCTCTGCGCTTACGGCAGCAGATGTTCGACGCCCTCCGCCATTAAACTCTCTTTCCCCGGCTTTGTGCAGGCCACTAATTTTTCCGCCCATATTCTCAAGCTCTTGCTCAAGCTCTGGAATAGATTTACTTCCCCATAGCTTTTCATTCTTGCCATCATATTCCGCACTGGCCTCATCAAAGCGTTGCGATTTAGTTTTACGCTCTGCTTCAGGCAATTCTTTGAAAGCATTTGCGGCCCTCTCGATAGCACTTTCTTTGCTATTGGACGTGCGCCAGCCAGTCGATCCAGGCATGGCTATATATTGCCATTTCCCATTGACATGATATTGACGCAAAAAACCATAATCGATTAGCTCTTGTTCGGTTGGATTCGATTTCTCTGGCACTGCGGATCGTTGCTCAATTATTCCGCCTTTGGCTTGAGCCGATAGGGCGGTTTCGCCGGCCATAGTATTTTGTGACTGAGTAGTTTCATTAGCTGCCTTCGATCTCTCTGCCTTTAAGTGATGAATGGCTTTCGCTTTGCTGTCAAAATTCAAGCCGGGGAATACCTCGGCATTTGAACTGTCATAGCGCAGGCTGTGCTTGCCATTCTCAAGCCTTTTAACTTTGATGATGCCGTCCCGGAACGGCGCGCTATCCTTGCTTGCAGGAATAGCCTGTTCGCCCTGAACTTCCTCCGGCGCAACTGCTGAGCTGACCGGCCGTGGATCAACCTCTTGACTACTCTCGGGAACCGGTACCGGTGCGCGCGACTGATTAATATCTGCTTCATTGGATTTTGCGGCTGTTTGTGAAAGTTCATTATCATTGGTTACGTTGGTTGCTGAGGCTACCTGACCGCCTAATGAAGCCGGATCGGGGAAATTATCGATATGACTTGGTTGTTCAGCATTGATGGCGTTATTTTTAGCTGGATCAGTGTTTCCATTGTCCATTCCGCCAGCTGCTGTTCCAGAGACAGGTCTTGCGTCACCGGCTCCTTCTTCTTTACCTGATTGATTGACATCAGTGTTTTCTCCGGTCTGAATGACGAACTCACCATCGCTTAACTCAGACGTCGGTACACTTGACTGAGTATCGATTGAATCACTTGATCCAAGTGCTTGTTGCAATTCATTTTGTAATTCACTATTTACTCCTGCTGATTGAGTTGCATCTGTAACGCCTCCATCTGGCACTGGAGGAGCATTATCAAATTCTGTTGCGCTTCGATTATCTGTTGCAGATAAATCGGGTTGTTCTGGTCTGGCATTAAATCCTCTTAGTTGGTCTGCGAGTTGCGTGTTTTTTACTGTCCCGGCTTGATATGGCATATCGATATAGCCCAAGCCATCTCTAAAATCCTGAGCGCGTTGTCTTTTTTGTAGCTCAAGCTCATAACGGGCTTTACGGTATTGCTTCAGGTCCGAAGGGCTTATATCGGGGTTCATTTCCATAGCCGCAAGCTCATCCTGCTTGCGCTGAATATCGGCTTGCTCCTGCTCGAAAAAAAACCGGTTTATTTCGGCCTGCTTATTGGCGTCTTCCGTATTGGGTGGCTCCCACACTTGCCCTTGTTCGCCAGGGATATAACCGCCATCTTGATATTGCCCGTCAATAACCGCTTGCGTGTCTTGGCCGGGAATCGTTCTATTTTGAACAATGGCCTCGGCATCCGGATTGATTTTTGCCGCTGGCGTTTCCCATTGTCCGGCAGCGCCACCCATCGCCGACGTAACCTTATCGGCATAAGCTTCATTTTGAACATCGTCTTTATGGCCGAAATAATGCTTTGACGCAATCCGAAGACGCTCATCAACAGGCAGCGAGGGATCGGTTTTACCGAACAAATCAGACAGGATTTTAGCCCCGGCTTGAATGTTATATTCGGCATCGGTCGCCAGCTTGTTTGGGTCGAACTCAGGGTGCCACTTGGGAATAATCTGCATCACGCCCAAAGCTGAGCTGGTGCCGGGGTTAACGGGTTTTCCGTTGGCGTCGAGCTGGTGCGCGCCGGATTCAACCTGAGCCACCGCCTTGATGTAATCCAGCGGCAAACCATTGGCTTCGGCTGCGGCGGCAAAGTGGTTGTCGTATTCTGTTTCTGGCTGAGGCTTGTTTCTGGCAATAGCTTGAGCCGGAGCACCCATAGCAGCACCGGCAATAGAGCCCTCAACAACATTTCGCCCCATGCCTTGTGTGATAGGCTTGTCTTCTGCGTAATTTTGCATGCCGGTTTCAATGGCGGATTGCGAGCCCTCCTCAATCGGGCCTTCTTGGATAGCTCCGGCAACCATGCGCTTGCCCAGCGGCAGGGCGCTATTACCGGCCCCAGCTGCCATGCCGGATGCCATAAGCTGATCCACATCGGCAATACCTAAGCGATTGGCAATCCTTCCGCTTTGCGAACCTATAACGCCACCTGCAACCCCAACGCCGGTTGATGCTAATGCCGCAGTGCGCGGAGAGACGCTTTTATCTATGTTATCCATAGACTGCCCGGCCATAATAGCGCCTTCACCGGCACCGGCGGCGACCGCCGTTGATTTTATCAGTCCACCTGCCAGCGCCGCCTTACCAAGCGCGCCTCCCGCCGCCATGGAAGGCAGCGAGTTAACAACGGTTTTATACGTTGATAATGGATTCGTAGCGTAAGCTTTGGCAACATCCAAAGCGTTTTTATTGGGATCGTTCCAAGCCTGATTGACGTTCTGTATTTGCTCCTGCATTTCAGGCGAATAGGCTTTTTCGGCATCCTTTGCCCATTGCCCCGGCTTAAATCCAGTGGCTTCGCCTATCGCTTCTGCACCTCGACTGAATGGCCTGTCAAAGCCAGCGACACCTGCTGGAATATCCGCCAGCCCCGTCACCATGCCGGGAATTTGAAGCGCCCCCTGACCAACAGCGGTCACTGTATCGGTTAAGGCTGTTTTTTCGGGTTTTGCTAACTCAGCCTCAAGCGCAGAAACATCCAGTCCGTTTGATTTTCCATGCTTAACGATGTCGTCATCACTCATGCCTTCGTAACCGGGCAGAGTCCTGATTTTTGCGAATGTTATGCTATCTGGCTGCTTGGCCTTTAGCTCAGACACATCAAGCCCATTGCTCTCGCCATGCTTGATAATGTCGTCATCACTCATACCCTCATAGCCGGATAATGAGCGTATTTGTTGAAATGTTACCGGCATTGATGTCTCCCGACATTAATTAAACGTTGTTCAATTATAACTCACATCTATCTCAGTCGTTAATGAATGCGGTGTGTAAGCTTTGGCTGATATTTTTTTAGCGGCTTATGGGGTATTGTAGAGGCCCAATAAAATAACAAGGCTAATTTCATGAAGAGAATCATTGCTATCTTACTGGCATTCAGCATTAGCGGATGCGCTTCAATGTTTACGGGAACGACGAGCATCATTAATGTAACAAGCTATCCGTCTGGCGCTGAGTGCGATATAGCCAACCATAAGGTAATTACCCCCAATAATATTACGCTAAAGAAAAGTGTTGACGACCTAACCGTTAGTTGCCAGAAAGAAGGCTATATTCCGAACTCGGAAAAAGTAGAATCGTTATTCAACGGCGTAACCGTGCTGAATTTATTTTTTGGAGTGGGTATTGTTGTTGGTTTAATAGTTGATTTTTCTACGGGGGCGGCATGGAAATACAATGACCAAATCAACGTTAACCTTAACAAGAAAATAGAGAACTTATAGTAATGAAGAGAATAATTGCAATTGTATTACTGTTCATTATCCCGATAACCGCGATGCCGCAGTGCCTACAAGGAAACTGGGTCGAGAAGGTTTCGGGAGATGGCGAGATATTGATTTTGAGCGACGGTTCTGTTTGGAATGTTGATCCAGTTGATGCCATACATTCGATGCTTTGGTTGCCAGCTCAGCCAATTTCAATCTGTGGCAACAAACTTATAAATACAATGGGCGGTGAAAGTGTTCTTGCGCTTAAAATTAAGTAATCCTACGTATAGTTGACAGCATCAATCAGTGCGTATAATTACTTAAATTGCATGGGTAATTTTTAATATAAGCCCTGCAATTAAAGTCATTTGTAGTATGCCAACGCCGACCACCCATCGGATGAGGTCGGCTTTGGTTTCGGCTATATCGCGCTTTAATTCTGAGCGCACTAAGTCAATCTTCAGTTCGGTTTCCCTGATCCTGGCGTCCAGATCTTTGTTGGTTACCAAATTCTCAAGATTGTGCTCATGCCGCGCTTGTTCCAGTGCTGAATCAATGGCTTTGGCAATGGTTTCAACTTGGGCGGCGGCTTGCTGCTCTGGAATGCCCGCGTCTTTGAGCTTGGTTACCAAGGCATAAGTATCTAAAGCTAATGTGGTCATGGTAGGCTCCTATGGTTTCTGCTAGTTTAGCAGGTATTTGACAGCGCCGGGAACCAAGGCTATGTTTTGCGATCTACAATTCTGCAAATTAGCACCATGAACTTTTTTAAAAAACTATTCAATAAAAAACCTGATTTCAGCGTAACAGTTAGAATGCCTTTTGACATCAACAAGGTCAGGTATAAAGAAAAGTACATGGCCGCCATCATTGATGTTATCCGGCAAAACGATGAGCTTGACTCGTTCAAAATAGATGATAGTTTTGAGCTTGAGTTTGGCGACACAAAAGCTATCCATATTATTTACTTTGGCGCTGGCGACCTTAACATATTGATGGAACCTGAAAACGATGGCTGGACGGCTACTGCCGTTCATATCACTCGCATGGATGGATGGCGTGAAAAGCTTGAGGAAGAAGGTTATAAATTCCTATTCAACATTCCCAATGTGATTTATGGCGAAAAGGATATTCCAGAAGAGAACATTGTTTGGAGCAAAAAAGCAGCAGTAATGTCTAAGCGTTGACAATCTAAATATTCGCGGCTATGCTTTGCTACAAGAGTCTTCAAAAGCTCAAAAACAGCGTATCCCGTACACGAAAGCCTTACGGTATTTTTTTGCCCTAGCGATTTCTGTAGTCATGTCCTTTGTGGCATAATTACATTGTAGTTAGGAGTGACATGAATATATTGAATAAGTGTCGCGGCTCTGTTTTGCCGTTTTGAAGCTCCTAACTGCACTCTTCGGAGTGCTTTCTATTCAAAATAAAAAACAGGAATACCATCATGACCGCACTCGCATTATCCCCAGAACAATTCATCTTTGCTCAAGGCGAAGAACTGAAAACTACCTCACTTAAAATTTCCGAGGCTTTTGGTAAACTCCACAAAAATGTTATTCGTGATATTGAGAAAATAATCAGCAATACTGCGGCTTTGGAACATGCGCCCAAATTTGAGCTTATGCAAATTGATGTTGAAATTGGCAACGGCGCAACAAGAAAGTCGCCAGTCTACGAAATGAATAAGGACGGCTTTATGTTGGTGGTTATGAGTTACACCGGACTAAAGGCGATGGCAATTAAGGTGTGGTACATCAACGCCTTTAACCTGATGCATGAAAAGCTTTTCCCAAGAACCCAAAACGGCCTAAAAGAACTCCCAGAGCCGCCGACCATCACCAAGGCGCAGCAAGGCATCTTGTTCAATAAGGTCGTCGATATTGCCGCCGGGCGCGGACAAATACGCTCGCAAATCTGGAGCCGGTTTCAAAACCATTTCAAACTAAACAGCTATAAAAATCTACCGGCAGAACAGTTTGACGATGCTACGGCTTACCTTAAAGCCAAGCAATATGAATATAACAACGGCGCTGAGATGATGTACGTCAGTAATTTTGAACTTGCCGCTATGGTGGACGAGCGGGTTAAAGCGATAGAAGGCGAATTACTGCCCAAGCAAGATCGGCTCTACACGCCCATGCCCTTCACCGAGCAAAAAGATTACAACCTCGCCAAAAAAGTGCTGGCTAATATCAGCCAACAAGTCTCTGGCGATATGAAAGAGGATATTCGCTTATTAGAGCGCTGCCTTGTTCAGGCATGGACTGAAATGGACGAGGCGTTATTTAGACTTGATGCGGCAACAGGTTTTTTAAGACGCTGGAGAAACCGTCCGGCTGGCTGATTTAAGCTTACGCCACAGGGATGTGGCTTAAGCTTGACAGCAGGTAATAACCAGAATAACTTGAACCCCTATAAATAGAGGATTTTAGCCAATGACGACCCTAACTTTCGATACCCATGATTTTGTTAAAAAGCTGAAAGGCGCAGGCTTTAGTGAAGAGCAAGCAGAAGTTTTGACGGAATTACAAAAAGCGACTGTTTCTAATACGATTGAACAAGCCCGGCATGAGTATGAACTGGACGATTTAGCGACCAAGCGCGACCTGAAAGAATTGGAGCTAAAAATAGAGCTTGTTAAATCAGAGTTAAAGCGAGAAATTGCTGAAACCAAAGCCGACCTCATCCGCTGGGTAGTGGGTGTCGGCCTGTTGCAAATAACCATTATCGCCGGGCTGTTGTTTAGGTTGACAGGGAAGATTTGACAATCTATTTCAAGGTTATTTTTTAGGAGCCACCCTCCCCCACTGGCTTAGGCTATCATCCCGCTTTTCTTCTTTTGATTCATAAGGCGTAAAAGACCCATCGTCCTTATTGAAAGCTCCCATCGGTTCTTCGGTGGTAATGCCGGTAGTGGTGTTATGGGACGTTTTATTAACCAGCTGGTATTCCTTGCTGACCTTCTTATCTTTGGTTCGTTCCGAATAGATGCTCGTCAGATGGTTGCTTATCTCGGGGGACGATTCAATCATGTGCGTAATCGCTTCATGACCAATCACGCGTCGCGTTAGCTGCTCAGGCGTTACTATCCTGACATTGTTATCGTAGGGGCTGGATGATCGGTATTGCGTCACCGGATCGCCGTCGCGCTCCATATAATTTCCGTCTTTGTCCGTGCCAAACGATTTTACAGAGAATGAGTAAAAACCCTGCGGATAGCCTTGTTGTGGCTCATGATAAAGAATGTTGGAGACTTCCTTAGCGCTAACATATGTGCCGTCGGATTGCTTGCCCAAGCCTTTATTAATGTCGTTTTTTTCCAGCACATTCAGCGCATCAATAATGGGCTGCTTGTTATTAGCAAAGGCTTGAGGATTGGTGACGGCGACTTTGGCTATCTCAACCGCCTGTTTATATTGTGGGAAATTACCGGCAATATCGACAATATCGTTTCCCGTACCGAGCTTAAAATCCTCAAAAAACTTTTCTCCCTGTTCGCCTGCCGGGATATGCACTTGGCCTGTTCCGTCTGATTTAGCGACGATATTGGTCTGTATTCTTTGTAGAGCCTCTGCTTTTGCTTTTGCCTGCTTGGCGGCCTCAAGTTCGAACCGCTTTGTTTCAATATCGACCTTGTGCTCATCGATAGCAGACTGAGCCTGCGCGGCGCCGGTACCGGCATTTAATAACCCAATCTTATCCTGCGCAGCGCTATGCCGTTTTGACTCTTCAAACGTCTCTCTAGCCAGTTTGTTATCGGTAGTCATATTGTCGCTCAGCCCGGAATAATAATTACTCATACCTTGTTTGTATTGAGCGTCCGCAAGCCCGGCCGACTCCTTTAGCGCCATGTCGCGGCTTTTATACTGCATTTCCTCAGCATGATCGGCCCGATCCTGCTCCAATCTTTGCGCGGCCGTCTCGTTGGCCTGTCTGCGCTGTAGTGCTGCGTCAACCAAGCTAAAACCCGATGCGAAGCCTTCCGCTAATCCCATGATGTACTCCTTAACTGAAAAGTGAATAGGCTAACATCCCGGCTGCGGCTACCCAGCCCACATAGGGGATGGCCGCCATAGTAGCTGTGCTTGCTCCAGCCGCTGCCGTTCCTGCTGCCGCCGTAGTCGCTGCTGTGGTTGCCGCTGTGGTTGCCGCTGTGGTTGCCGCCGTTCCGGCTGCCGCAGTAGTTGCTGCTGTTCCGGCTGCCGTGCTTGCTGCCGTTCCAGCCGCCATTGCCGCCTGACCTGACGCTGCGGCCGACGCCCCTGTGATGCCTGCGGTTGACGCGACCGGGGCCGCTGCCGCTGTGCTGGCGAACGTAGGCGTTAAAGACGATAAGCCTGCGCCTGCTGATCCCGATAAACCACCTGCACCGCCTATCGTGCTGGCTGCCGGGGCCGAGGCCAGCCCAGCCGCTCCCAACTCAGCTACTGCCGGTGCTACTGCGGCGGGCGTTGCACCATAAGCGGCAATCCCCATTGAGGCGGCACCGCCCAATGCCTGTCCGCGAGCGCTACTCTTTGCGTTCTTGTCGGCCACTTCAAGCCCGGCCTTACTGGCCTGTAAATTATTTGCCAGTGCGGTTGATGACTTACTGGCAAAATCGGCCTGAGCCATATTGTTACGACCTGTTGATAAAATACTCATGACTACCTCTTATATGAATTCATATTTCAATATTTGATCCTAATCAAGCGGATCGTAGGCTCTACCGGCAATGGAGATCATTGGCTTTACTGTTGGGATTGATTCAATTGCATCCCCTAGACCGGGAGACATCATATTGTTTTTATAATTATTCCATTGCGTCCTCACCAATCCCAGTGGCTTCTCATGGGTGTAATTACCGTTACCGTCCAGCTTTGGCGGAGTTGAACCGCTTGACATGCCGCCCATCAGCCTTTACCTAACGTAGCGGCATCGCCAAGACCGCCGCTCACGACCGTATTGCGCCGGTCAATATCCCACTGGCTTGCCGTATTCACCGCATTGGCTCCCGCCGTAGACTTGGCGACATCCTGGCTAGTCTTGAAATTCTCAAGCTGGCCTTTGTTATAATCCTGACCGTATCGCGATAAATCCCTTCCGTAAGATTCGCCCTCGGTTTTGAATGCGTTATCGACGCCTTTTTGCGCGGCCGCAAGCCCCTCTTCATTGAATTTCGTATGAATGCCGGTGCCCATCTGAGCAATGATGTTGTCCTCAATCGGCTGGAAGCGGTTTTTATAATCGTCCCACTGCTCCCTGACCAAGGCCGCCCGTTTCATCGATGCCGCCCGGTCAAATGACTCCGGCGTACTGCCTCCACCACCCACAATTAAGCCCTCGCCTTTGGTTTGTTGGAATGATTGGCCGTGGCTGCAATCGCGCCGCCCGCTGCCATGCCGTAGGCAGTCAAGTTGCCCTGATCGGAATCGAATTTGTTTCGACTGTCGCCTATCTGTCCCTGGATTGACGTGTTGGCAACGTCGCTTAATCCCTGAATAGCGTTGACCGACTGACCCTGCCCCATGGCAATGACCGCCTCCTGCCCTTTCAGGTAGCGGTCGGTCGTGCCGAGATTGGCTTTATTACGAGATTGACCAATATCATTGGCGGCTTGAAGATATTTACCAGTGCCCAACCGATTGCCGCCCGCCATCGCATCACCCAAACCGGGCGTTTGCGAACCGTATTTGGCTTTAACTTCGTTGGAAGCCAACGCCGACGCTTGATTATGATGCGCCTCGCTATTGAGCGTTTTAGCCTGCTCGATCCATTGGTTTTCAAGCGGAACGTACTTAGCTTTGTAGGCGTCCCATTTCTCTTGGGAAATTTGCGCCAGCGCGCGCTCTTCGGGATTTTCTTGCGGGGTTTGTCCGCCGCCGCCTTTGTAAAAGGTTGGCGGCTCAATGAAAAACAGCAGCCACTTCCACAGTCTTAATGGGCGCATGTGATTTGATTCCTTCTGTCCTCACGACAGTAGAGTGAAAAATTAGTTGACGGGCATTCGGTACTCAGTCATTACTTTCCAGTTTTGACGCTCAGCCAGTCGCTTGAAGCCTGCTCTTGGCGACATAAAGATAATCTCTGTCGCATAAATATCTCTAGCGATAGCGCAAATATCGTCGTGGTATTCGACCAAGCCGTTATTATGCTTACTGTAACATATCCATACAAACAGTTCTTTGCCCAGTGTGAACTGATTTTCCTGCGGCCTGACAATAATAAAACCATCATCGCACACATAACAGAATGCCCGGCCCATCAAGCACTGTGCATAGACATCTTCCGGCTTAAAATCAAGATCATACTGCGCTATAAGATCAGCGATAGGCGGCTTTACGCGACCCCAAACTAGCCTGATGTCCAGCAGTGTTAAACGTGATTTCATAGCGCCTCAAGAGCCGTTGTAAATTCGGCTTTCGCTGTCGTTACCTCATTTGCGGTGGAAGCCGAAGTGATTGCTGTATTGGTCGAATTAGACAGGGCGCGAATGGCCTTAACCCTTTCCCACACAGCCTTTATTTCAGCTGCTTCTACCTCAAGCTCCAGGGTTGGTTCAAGCTCCTTAATCTCAATATACCGGGCTGTCAGATTCGCCTGCTTGTACTGAGGGGCGAAGCTGTAAATCTTTTCTTGCGTTTTTGCGTTGATAGCTTTGACTGTATCATCTTTCAAGCGATCGAGGTAATCCGCCGGTTCAACCCAGATTAACGCGTCTCTATCCCAAGTATGGTAAGGGCTGGGTCGCGTAGAATCTGCGCCTGACCGTAGAATGTCAACGTAGTCCCAGAGATCATCTGGGACAAATCCAGTAGGATGGGCGGCGATGAAATCTTGATACAGGCCCTCTGTGATTCGAAGCTGTTCAAATTGCTGCGGCACATCAAAGGCAAACTGCCCATTTATTACTCGACCCCTTCCGACTTGAAAGTGAATAAGCTCACCTGGGTAGTGGCTAATACCGTTAAGTTCTTCCGTTACTTCGGTTGCAGGGATGGTGACTGTTCTAGCCATTCTTTAACTCCTTGAGCTGTGATTTAAGTTGTTCAATTTCAGCATACATTTCCTGAACCGCCTTAACGAGCGGCGCTATCACATTGGCGTAGCCAACGCCTAAAACGCCATCTTCCGCCTCAGTGTAGAGCGCATCGATATTGGCCCCCTCAAAATGTTTTGCCATTTTTTGAGCGATGAAGCCATGATGCAGAACGGGTTTCCCTTGCTTCATTCGATAGGTGACAGGCTCAAGCTTATTGATAAAATCGAGCCCAAGCTGCTCAGGCTTAATGTCTTTTTTGTGCCGCTCATCAGAGATTGTGTCGATATAAACCGCGTTCCCGCTCGCCCAGGTTCTTTGTGATCCTGACAACCCAGAGCCCATGTACAACCCAGCCCAGCCCGCGCTCCATGATGCATAAGTGCCGTTGGTTGTGTACATTGAGGACAGCAGATAATCACGAGGGTAGCCGTTAATATACTGTGCGTTCAGATTGGTGTTCATCACCCCGTTTGATAGCGGAATGCTGCTGCCGCCATTACCAGGAGCATAGCCTTGCAGATAGGTCGCATTGACCGCGCCGGAAATGTCGCCCGCAGGAACCGAACTGCTTGCTAATCTAAAACTGCTAGCCGGGTATCCTTGCAGATAATTTGCATTCAGATTCGTGCAAGTGGTTCCGTTTGAGACAGGAATCTGACCGCTACTATTGCCGGTTGATAGACTATTCAAGTAATTGGCATTCAAATTAGAAACAAGAGCACTACTTGAAATTTGCATTGCCCCATATACATACAATCCCGTTCCACCACCTGAGTTTTGAGCGACCACGCCATAATAGCTCGGATGATTTGAATTTCCTGTCACTCCTGTTCCGCTGTTACCGTACGCAACGATTGCAGAATAACCGGCCCCGCCGGTGGCTATAATTCCGGATTGTCCTGACTGCCCCATAGCGCTGATCGCTGCATATCCATTCGCAACTGAGTTGTACGACGATCCTTGAAAAACAGCATTACCGGATATATCAATTCCGGCACCACCGGATATATTTCCGGAAAACGTAGCAGTTCCGTCTGACGCAATGGCAAGGGTATTGGAGCCGTTTTTCTTAGCGGTGATACCGTTTGCAGTAATCGCCAGCCCATTGCCGCTATCATATCCGCTCGTCTTTAGCGCGACGGAGCCGGATAAGATATTCGCGGTTGTGGCGTCAAGTTTGTTCGCTACTGAAGCAGAGGCGGTGTTCGCAGTGGAGGTTGCGTTATTTGCGGTCGTGGTGATCTTGTCGCGCAATGCATTTTTCAATGCCTCCTTCGCGGTATAGTAAGTGGCTACGTAGCCTCGCAAAGCAACCCCGTCGGGAATGTCATGCGTGTAAGCCATTGACGCCGTATGGAACAAAGTGGTGCTTCCGCCGACCCCGGAACTGGTCATCGTGCGGGTGGTTACGTTGAAATAAGTGTTCAACGTAGTGTAGGCATTGGTGTAGGCGGTAGTCGATACACTGGCCGCCGTGCCTTGCGCGACTAAATCGGAGTATTCACCGGTAATTGAGGCCCACAGGTTATCCCGAAGGGCTAATTTTTCCTTGTAGGTGAGTTTATTATCAGCGGTAAAGGCGGTGATGAACTGCGTGGAGGTGGCAATCGTGGCCGCCGTTTCGCCGTTTACTTTTCCGGTGATACCCAGCGCATCGGCCGGGGTAATATCCCACCCGGTCACTCGGGATCCCAGTTGAGGGCCGCCAGACGTGTTGCGAATTGTATGCAGCGCAAACTTATACTCTCGACCGGCAACCAGCCCCTGAAACACCGCGCGCCCTTGTGATGGAGTTACATTAACTCCGATAGGTCTGTATGTTAACGTTGCAGGGTCCCATATTTCAAAGCCAATCAAGTCGGCTTTTAGAGTGCCTTGCGTGTAATCCCAGTAAAGATGCACATCAACGCCTGCATAGCTTCCCGACGTTTTAGCCTCAATACTGGTAGGGGTTGGCACGGTTGGGTTATTGGTCGCGACCTGCACAATTCTAAAGTCAGCGGTTTCGGTAGCCACTAAGCCCACATTAGCGACGCCAGCTTCTTTAACCCAGCCGGTAGCGACTGTGGAGAAAATTTTACTGTCCTCGCCTGTCCCGACGGTGCGTCTAAACGCCGCAACCGCATAGTTGTAACCGGTATCAATAGGCACCGCGTTATGCACCATCGCGCGGGTCAACGGGCTATTTGAAGTAGATACCTCAATCGCTGACGTGAACGAGAAGGCGCCCGTGTAGCGAAACAAGGCGAAGCCATCCGCCAACAGGTTAGGCGAGGCTGCCTGCGTGTAGGTGAAATTAACTGTGACATCCACGACACCGCCCGCGGATTGCGCCGATATTTGTATTGGCGTAGGGCTCTCGGCGTAAGTGGGGTAAGTTGGCGCATTGGTCGGTGCAGCGATTTGACGAATATCAATGGTTGCGTCGTAAGTGATCTTACCCGCATCAGCATCCTCTACAACCGCCTCAGCCAGGACTCCGGCTACATAGGTTCCAGTAGGTGCGCCCACTGTGGCGTTATCCGCAGGCTTGCCTGTCCCCGTTACCCCGGTCCAAACAGCCTTTGTTGCCGCTGCGTTGGTGATGGCGTTTTGCAGTGCGGTTCTTGCGGCAAGGTAGGCGGTCGCTTTGGTGGTGAGGGTTGATCGAATAACCGCATCCACATTACTGGGTATGTTTAGGTTGCTGTCATTAATATGAAAGGGAACCGTGCCCAAGGCCCAAGCGCCGTGCCCGGAGTTGAGATAATCTCCCAAGTCCTGTAGGGCCGCGGTGAGGTTAGTGCGAGTGGTGGTGATGGAATAAGTCGCCGCTTGCGCATCCAAGGCCGCCCAGTCAAGCACTCCGGCATCCCAGTCTTTACGAATCCGCTTCTTCTCAGCCCTATCGATAATATTATCGGCAAATATCGCACTTATATCGGTCACCGGAATATCGCCTATGTTGACGGCCGTTCCGGTTGTTCGCCAGTCTGGTGATGATGTCGGTTGCTGGATGGGGCCTATTTTTATGCCCGTCGCCGTATTTCGATAAGAGGCGATACCGACCCTGCCGGTAAAATCTTGAGGAACGCCTTGGAAGAAGTGCGATGTTGCGCCAACCGATAGCGTTATGGATGGGTCGGCGTTCGATAACGCCAGCGTTCCGGCATGGAAAAACAGCATAAGGCCGTCTGCCGGGACAACGGAGCTTTGCGCATACGTCCAGGTTAACAGGATATCTTTGCTGCCGTCTGGGTTATTGGTTACCGTTATACCTGTTGTGGCTGGGTTATTGGTTGCGACTAATGGCTGTATTGTGATCGTTGTCATCAGCTGGCTGTTATATTTTGTATAAACGGCAAATACGGAAAGAAATCAATAGTGATGACATAAGTTCCTGCGACATAGGTTTTAAATGTCAATACCCCGTCTGAAATCAGGAAAGTGTCAACAGCAACCGCGTCTACAGGTGACTGTATTTTGCAGCTACTTGGATTGGTGATATTTTCAAATACGACGCTATCCAATCCGTCTGCAGCTAAGGTTGTTTTACTGACCGTCACTAACTGAGGGTTTTTTGTCAATACGCCGCCTGATACAACGTGATTGTTGGATGAGTCGCCATCCACATCGGCTATAATCCCGTAACCCTCCTGTTCTTGGTATGACAGCCCATAATCAGGACAGTTACCACTAAGAACAATCTTTCCTGTTGATAGCTCATATTTTATAAATTCGGTCATTTCTTTAGCTCTGTTACTGTCATAACAATGCGATCAACCGTAATTTCTGACATCGAAGAAACTTCGATAATAAAGGCATTGGCGCTTGAAGATATGTTAACGATGTTTTTATCAATGGCTCCGGCCCATGCCTCAACCATGATAGCGCCGCCACAAACAACCCTGAATTTAGTTGAATGAATAGTACCTGCACTTTGGGCGGTGCTGATATTGCTGCTAATTTCCAGTAGAACAGGACCGCGATTCACAGAGGTTGGATTCGTCGGCGGAAGAACTAGCGTGGCCCCAGGAACAGGTGTCCAAACTCTAGGACCAAGCACCAATGGCCCAGTACTTATAGCGCCAAACGTCACCGGCGTTGAATATAGAAGTATTCTGATACCCATTGGGAATGTGATGGCCTGATGCCCTATTTGAGCCGTGTTAACCGCCAAATCAGCAATATAGGTTGAGGCATTGGCGACCGTTATCTGACCGTAAACGTTATAACCGATGTAGGCGGAATGCGCGGCATCAGAGATTGTTTTGAGCAGGGCTGATTTTGCATTGTAATAGTCGGCAAATTTCGCCCGAAATGTGGCGCCAACAATATCTGTCGTTACTGACAAGCCGTAAGTCGGATTGCTACTAATCCATAATGGCGTACCGGAAGTGTATGCAGCGCCATTATTCAAATAAGTAGCCAGCGCGAGTGATTTTGCTTCGTAATCCGTAACCGACGCTTCAACAGATGCCAGAGCATCAGGATGATTAGATGAGTAATTCGTATAAGCACTAGCCTGAGCTATAACGATAGGATAATCTGAAAGCTGCGACTCCCATTCCTTAAGTACATCTTTTTTTTCTTCCGGAGTCAGCTTACTGTCACTGACAATATCATCTAGTCGCGCAATTGCTGCATCAGCATGTGTTTTGGCGCTCTCTAATGCCGTCGCCGCTGACGAATCCAGCTGTCCTAATTCTGTCGGCCTGCCGTTAATATAATCCCAGGGCACACCGGCCCCTGACGACAAAATGACATTACCGGCGCCATCATGAACGGTTAACTGGTTAACGATCAATTCACCACCAACGCGACTTAACAGCCATCCACTTTGTCCAGGCACATAATTGTCCGATTGCAACGTGTTGCCGATTTTTAAATTGGTGATAGCACCATTAAGAATGTCCGCGGAATTGATCCAGGCCGCCGTCGCTATCAGCTTTTCAACGCCCAAGTCTTTTATTTTGGCACCGGTTACCTGAAGATCGCCGATATGCGCGGTTTCAATCGCGGCGATTCCAATCTTGGTATTCTTGATGGCGGCATTCTTGATTTGTGCTGTATCAACGGCCAATAACCCTATTTGCGCATTCTTGACCGCAAAAGGCTTAATCTTTGACGTATCAATCGTCTCGTCAATAATGTCGTTAGCATCGAGCCATGACCCGTCGCTATATAGCTTTTCGGCATCAACCGTCCAGCCGTTAGCGGTCAGCAGTGTATTAATATCCCATGCGGTTTCCCCCAATACGCCATTCGATTGATAATAAGGACCCGCTACATTCGCCATCGACACAAAGCGAATCCAATAGTAATACTTGCTGCCTGGATCGACAGGATCCGAGTAGATATTGCCGCTGCTGGTGCTGATTAATTTTGCATCGGTCGAAAAATTAACGTCGCCGACCGGGATAAGTTGACCAGTTATATCAAGCGCATTAGCCCGGTATATTTCAGTAAAATTGTAATTGGTGAATTGCGGATAATCCCAGTGCAGGAAAATAGTGTTAAACAGCCCGGTCACTGTGAAATTGGTCGGCTTTGTAGGGGTTGTGGTGTCTAAAATCCAACCGATAAAGGGTGACACGCCGGGCAATAGCGCCTTTAATTTAGTAAGGCTTAGGTCGTTTTTTTCCGTGACGGTAGTAACCGCCGCCGCAACGGTTTTAGGCAGGCTATTGACGATCTCGCGCACTGCCGATAAAAAGTTACGCGTGGCAGGATCAAGGCTTGGCGGGACGCTTGGAACTTCTCTGCCGGCCATTAGTTCAGCTCATCAATGCTATTTGCCAGAGCAACCGAATCAATAGCAGACGTGCCGGACAGTTCGAATTGAAACTCCTTGGCTTTATATGACGATGGCAGCCTGACAATGCGACTGTCTTCAACCGTAATATCGACAACCTTGTCACCATCAGCCCACAGCTTAAAGCCCACGTCGCCAATAGCGAATATCCTCAGTGCGGCGGGGCACGCTGGCTTGGGTAATCGTTCCGGCTTGCTCTTCCAGGTAAGCGATGAGGCCGCGCCGGTTTCCCATGATTTAATGTTGCCGATGCTATCGAGTAGATAAAGGGTATCGGCTGTAAGGTCGCTGTAACCGGCAATAAAGCTTAATCCGGCTATTTCGGTGAAAACTGCCTGACTGGTGCGCATATCAAACATGAAAGCCTTGGTATCGGAAAAACCTATGTAAATGCCCTCATAAAAAAAACCGCGAATAGTTGACGGAGAATACGCCTGCCACTGATCTCTGGTTAAAAATTCTTCAGTCACCACGGTCATGTCGTTGGCCGACACCGATACCAAGCCATCCGGCGAGGCGAACATCACAAAACCGCCCATGTTCACAACACTGGCCTTGCTGGGGCAGGCTTGAGCATGATCAATCTTAATGGCCGATAAAGTCTCAGGAGAGGTTCCGGTCACCATATAGGGCGCGTTTTCGGTAAAAACGATGATGGAATCACCGGTTACCGCCAGTGCCGTTATGTTCGACGAGAAAGCCAGTTGATTAGCCGGATTCCAGGCATGGGGCAATAACGCCTCACTGACGCACAGCGCATTGCCTGAAAAGCCGATTAGAAAGCCGTTTGGCGTTGATTTAAGCCCGACCATATCAACAGGCGGTGGAAACCAATTTGTTGAAGGCAGCTGCTCACCAAGAGAGACATCCAGCAGGTTGTCGGTTGCGGTTATTGATCCAATTGGAACTTCGCCAACATATAAGTATTCAGTGCCGGTTGTGCCTTGGGCTGTCCGGTAAAATCGCCTAACCGAGCCGACACCAAGGTTGTACCCCGATAAATCTTCCGAGGTAAATGTGCCGGTAACAACCTGGGTATCCGTCACGGTAATGGGTGCGCTGGGTGGTGAAGGCGGCCCTTCTTCGCCTTGCGGCGTCACATAGGTATAAACGTAATAGCGTTGCGTCGTTTCAGTTGAATCGTTGCGTGTTGCCGTTCCTGTTCCCAATCCGGCACCGGTAGCCGTAAACGATACGCCTACGGTATTGCTTACGGCGCTAATCGCCGTAAAATCAGTCGTGCCCACCGAGGTGATGGTATAAGCAACGCCAAGGGTAAATGAGCCAGCAGCAACGGCGATTGGATTGGGTGCTGATGCGCCCAATCTAGGTGCATAAGCAGGTCTTGGAACACCCAATCTCATGCCGTTTGCATCCCCTCCGGACGGACGGGTTGCAAACGTGTATTTGGGGTAACCATCTCCGGTGTAGTAGAGCCGATCCCAGGCATCATTAGCAATTGGGCTTTGCTCGACAACATCAATACCGAGCGCAGCCCAACGCAGCCAGTTTCCCGCGTATTTAGACAGGCTTCTTGCGGTACTTAATACGGTCGTTACCTGACTTGGCATTTTTAGCGGTCTTAACGAGCCGCTATCGACGCGCACATTGGTCGCCGTCGTCGCCATATTGCCCGGCAACAATACTGGGTTTATTTTTGGCGCAATTCCGCTGAATTTATCAATTTTCATTTATTGGGATTTTTGGTATTCGAGTCGTTATCGGCCCCGAATTTAGCACCAATAGCCCCGGCAAACATCTTATAGTGTGATTGACTTCGATCTGATTGTCCGCCGTACTCGGAATCCTTGCCGAATGCACGATACAAAATGTAATCGAACAGCGCATTGGCGTAGTAATCGTTAACAGTTATCTTAGAACCGGCATCGAGAGTGGCAATTTTGGTCGGTATTTTTGAATAAATAATCTCAATACTGCTGGGCGTTGCCGGTTGCGGAGGGTAAACGTAGAATTGCTGATTGTTGTCTTGCGGGTCATAAACGGCATGAATAACCACGGCGTTTGATGCGGCAGTCGTCCATCCAGGCACATAGGAATCCATAAATTCACGCTTAACGCTCCTGATCACGCCGCCTGGAACAGTACCAGAAACCCCCATATTGCGCACAAAACTGGTGATCGAAATAGCATCTGCTGGAGCGGCTTGCTTCGATCCCGCGATCAGCTGGATAGTCGATGTAGTAGGGTTGCAATTTGGAATTAATAAGGCGATTTCCAGCTGCCCGTCATTAAGCCAATTCAAAAGCTCAGCCGGTGTCCAGCGTGTTTGCGTTGCATCACCTAAAAACATAGAGACTTTATCGGTTATCGTTTTTGCGTCTGTTAATGGCATGCTTATTTACCTGTAATGCATTCTGACATGATGAACGCCATCGGCGCTCGGGCGTCTTAATCCTGTTTTTATGTAGTTTTTCGCTTCTTCAATACCAGCATCGAATTTGGCTTTATAGAACTGCGCCAGCTCCGGGTTTGACCACTCCGCTTTAGGAACCACCATCAGCATGTATTTTGCCCCTGAAACCAGCTCATCAAACCACCGATTGCCGAACTCGTTGTCGATGGTGTTGCTTGATAAGTTCGGCATGAGCGCCAGCGATATTGATAAATTAGCCGACCTATCTGTTTTGCTATCTGGCGACAGTACAAAAGTATTCGCCGACAGCATGACAAAATGCTCCACCTTATCCGATGAAGTTGCACTGCGCCATCCATGGCGGTTAATGTCCATCCACTCAGCGCTTGCGCCTTGAATGGACGCCTGCTTTGCTTCGTAAGGCACTCCGCCTACTGTGTAGCTGCCATTAAGCGCCATCGGCGATATGACGGTTTCAATTTGCGCACCGATTGGTATCTTTATCGTGTAGACGCTATCGGTATAACTTAAATCTGATGCTGTCAGCCTTTTACGATATGCGGTAGACTCCTTGCAGAATTTGCGTACAGCTTCGCGGATTGCACGCAGCGCTACAGGAACAGGAACGCCAATGCAATCCAGGACAACATCATTAATTAAATCGTCGTATTGCATTGATGCTACAGTTGAACAATATCAACAACCTTGTCATCGCCGGCAACAGAAGCAAGACCAGCCTCATCGAGGCCTGCGTTTTCGTCATCAACAGGACCAACAGTAACAATAGCTGCAATCATTTTTTCATCTGATAGCCTGCCGTGCGGAGCAGCTCCAACAACCTCTTTATACCTTGCTCTGAGTTCTTCAGACGAAAGCAATTTCAGTGCATTAATTACCTCATCGAGGCCTGCGTTTTCGTCATCAACTTTAACAACCTCAAAAACGTGCCCATGCTCAGAATTAAGCAATAACGTAGCTTCTTCTTCAGGAAGCTCTATTTCTTGGTCAAGATGAGTTAAAAACACCCGGCGCAAACCTTCAATATTGCTGACGCAAATACTAGAGGCTAGTGCCACGATTAATCTGAGTTTTACTGTTTTCACATTAATTCCTTAAAACGGGCGGCTTTATTAACAGCCCTTTCAATTACAGAGTACCGACGTATTCGCCCTCAACGCCCACAAAGACATCAACACCGGTCACCCATGTTGGCGTAGCTCCGAACGTCACCAACAAACATACGTAATATGCTTCCTGAGTGGTATTCTTCGCTGGCGTTAAGCCTTCAAATGCTGTCGGAATGACCACTGACACGGCATTGTTAGCAGACGTAGTGGTTACAGCGGAATCAGCACCATTAATCTGAATGGTTTTATCGGTTGCCCCTACGGCCAGCCCGGAAGATGCGCCACCGCCAGCACCGGCAATTGTCGTTGCGGGGTTAATGATGTTAGTCTTCTTGCGAAGAACAATCTTCCCGGAGGTATTCGTGCCAAGATTTGCGCCAATACCCCATTTAATTGCATTGACGCGCAATCCCGACGGGATTTCGAACAAAGGAATCTCAACGGTATCCGTAACCAAAGGCGATGCGGGTAGCGCTACAGTCTTATGCTGCCCGCCATAAAAAGCTTGTGTACTGTCGCCACCGGAATACGGCGCCTTGGTCAGTTCGCTACCCAGTTGAAAATAATTAATTGCAGTCATGTCTTTTCACCTTAAAAGTGATGATAAAGCCCGGCTGTTAACCGGGCCTTGGCGTGTTAGGATTTAGCGATGCTGTTAGCAACCACGGTGTTAAATGCCGCAGTACCGATAGCCGGCGCATAGGAGTCCACAACCGCAACGCCGTGATCGGTTAGCGCACCATTGATGGTGAAGCGGGTTTTAACCGTGCCTTCCATCATCGACAATGAAACTTCGACCGCTGACTTGTGATCAGTCAGCTCTTCGTTCCAGCCATAGTGATAATCGCTCGATTCTTCGTTGCCATAAGCCTTGATTAGAGCTTGAGCACCAACGATGATTGCGCGGTCCGTATCAACGGCAGCGGCCACGGCAGACTCGGTATTTGTTGAACTGTTCTCATTGACCAGATCACCCGCCGCAAAACGAATGGCGTAGCGGTTCATTGGTTTAACAAGAATGCCATTCCACATAATGCCGTCGCCCATGAATAATGGATGGCGCTGACCTTCAAAACGCTTAACCGCTTGAGTAACCGCGGTCAGCCATTTGCTACCGGAAACAGCCTTCATGATCGCCCACTGCCTTTCCGTAACGAACATTACCCATAACGGAGAGTTCCAGGCGTACTCGTCATCCTTGATCTTAACAGGTTGCAACGGGACGGCTGACTCTTTCAACAGAGAGCCGATTGCATCGAGTTCAGACAGCGTTAGATAACCGCCCGTCGTTAGCCCGGCAATTGAGCTTGGCGGAGTAATGCCGGTGCCTGTATACATGGCGAAGAACCGGCGGTTAAAGGTCGGTGCCTGCACGGCATTAACCATAATTTCCGAAAATTCGGTATCGGATTGCTGAGGCACAACCCAGTCTGTTGTGCTCTGATTGCCGCGAGCCCCGGCCAACGCTACCAAGCAGCGCTGGTCTTCAAGACGCTGCGCCCAACCAGTCAGTCCGGCCATGATGATAGTACGCAGGTTATGCTTGGTGCGCTTTTGCGTCATCTTGCCGCCGGTGTCAGCCATTCCGCGCGTGCGATTAATCTCGATTTCCTGGGTTGATGTTGTGGCTGTCATGCCTCTACCTTCAACCCGCTTGTCACCCATAATGGGTTTACCGGTAAAAATGTTGAATAAATCAACCGTTACCTTCGAGCCCGCGCTTGAAGCGAGATCGTTAACCTTAACAATCGGGTAATCAGGGCTAGTTTGCCCCTTCATCTTGCTTGCGGCATTGCCAATTTGCGGAGCAGCGCCGGATAATAGATTCATAAAACCGGGGGCAGTTTGCACGCCGGCGAACACGGCAGCGCCGAAAACCTTAGCGGCTAACGCACTACCAATGGGGATACTTACAGCAGCCATTGTTTATCCTTCGTCTTCACGACGATAGAGTAATTAAATCACCCGTCCGATTTGGACGGGTACGCAGTCTGTCTCACGACAGTCAGTAAAACCTTTAGCCAAGGCCGTTCAAAAACGCGGTTCGCTGATCTTCAGTCATCGTCATAAATCTGTTACCAAGTTCAGCCGCACTTGAATCTTCGAGTCGTTGCGCCTCTGAGGCTTCTTGAGCTTCGCCGCCCGGAATATCCGATAAGCTGTTGATTAATGGCTTTGTTGCTTTTGCCGCGCTATTTGTCTTTTGATTGACCTTAGCGTCAGCATCCTTAACACCAGCACCCTTAATCGGGTTTTCGTAGAGTTGCGTCATTGCTGCAGCTACTTTTGAAAACCGTTCATTTAATGTGAGATTTGCGTTATTTGGATCATCTCTAAGCATCGTGTCCATTGCCACACATTTTTCAAAGATGTCTGGATTGTTACGTTGCCAATGGCTTAATACCGGGTTGTTGTCGATTTCCTCTTGCACCGTTAATGCGACTTGCTGTTGTTGATCGGCCTGTCTTTGCTGTTCAACTCGCTCTGCGTCTGCAAGCTTTTGCTGCGCGGCAATTAAGGCTGCATTTTGACCAACAATTGCATCGTACTGTTCCGGGAAGAACTCTTTAAGATCGGCAAGCTGCTCTTCTGTCATTGTTCCGGCAATAGAGCTTGGCTGTGCTGGAGCGTTCTTTAGTCGCTCAATCTCAGCCTTTAAGCTTTCGGTTTCCCTTATCGCTTCCCGTCTTAACTGCCGCTCTGACTTAAGAACATCATAAGAAATGATATGCTTTCCGTCTCTTGTGGCAATGCCATCAGGCTCCTTTTCTACTTCAACAACCTTTTCAGCTTCTGCGCCGGTTGCTGCGCTTGTTGATTCCTCTTTCGGCTCATCAACTTCAACCTGTTTTTCAGCTGTCGCTTCACCGCTAATCGCTTCCTGATACAGCGCCTCTAATTCAGCTGGATCGCTTGGCAATTCGCCGGTCTCCAAATAATGCTCAATTCCACTCATTCGTAATGTCTCCCGACATGATTAACCGTTTCGCTGGTTGTGCGTAAATTCCCGCCGTTATCGCAGGGTGGGCCGCATACCGCTTTATACACCTTAATTAAACAGCGTTCAATTGAAAATTAAGTAAATCTACTTATCTAACGAATATTGTCTACTTAAAGGGCAAAATAATAGCGCTTGGCGGCGTCCAGCCGAGAGCAATAAGCGCATCTCTAGTCTGCTTATCTCGCGTATCAATTAGCTCTTTGACTGTAGTATTAACAATGCCGTCCATTATCTGATCAATTGTTTGCTCAATAATATGTCCATCAACAATATCGGTTTTTACATTAAACGAAACTTGCAGGTTAGACTGTATTTCTTTAAGTTTATCTTCGTCATAATTTTGGTAGCCTGAATCCATTTTTTCCTCTTTACTTTGGTTAAATTTGATTACCTTGCTGCTCAATACCGCCCGTCATGCCCATAGCTGGCGATGCAGGCATGTTGGGCGTCATCGGATTGGTTTGCGCAGTGTTATCCAACATAGTGCCCTGTGGTATTTGCTGTGCAGGCTGATCGGCAATGCCGCCACCATCCTTATCAACAAAACCCGCAGAACGACTAATCTGATCCGCCACTGGCACAATAGCGGGATCGGTAACAACACCCTGAGCTGCTTGTAAGCTCGAATACAGCGCGCGAATACCGGCCTCGGTAGTATCGGCTTTGATCTTTTCAACTTCGGCCATCAGCTTAGCAACCTGCGCTTGCATCACTTCAGGCGGGTTTTTCGCTTTCAATTGCACCTGCAAATCTTTGATAATCTGCATGCCTTGTTCGATTTGCTGCTTCATCTGTTGTTTTTCTGGATCGTCTCCATCCTCTTCGCTGAGTCCAAGCCCCTTGTTAATAATCTCGGCCATCTTCTTGCGCTGCGGAAGATCGGTTGCTTCCAGATATAGCGGTAGTAACATGGCCTGAACATTAGGCGGCAATGCTTTCATTACATCCGACATTTGATTGAGCTGCTGATTCCTGAATGTCGGTGTCGTTGGCGTATCGGCCAGCACCACAGACACGTTGATCTTAGTCACATCATTAATAATCACCGGCATTCCCGTTTCCGGATCTTGAGTCTTTTGGTTCAGTATAATTTCTCGCTTCTTTCCGCCGTCATCTTCGACAATGACGCTTTCGTCCTCAGTATCGCTTAAATCCTCAATGATCAGAGACAGATGCAACTCGTCGGCCTGACGTGCCGCCATGTTGAAATTGTCGTTTAGTTCGGCCAACGTGATCGAATCCTGCTCTACGAGCGAGTTGATAGCCAGCCCTGAAGTAGCGCCTGAATCACGACCCAATGTCGCGTTATGAACTCCAACATTGGACTGAATCGATTCTTTTGCCTCTTGCATAACCTTAAACTGCTCGGCGGCAAGCTGTTGGTTTTCTTCAACCTTAAAGGACTCATTCGTCTTATTGCTAACTATAACGTAAGCATCTGGCCTCGCGACTTCCTCCGCGGCGACATTGTGATCTGTCACTGCGCCTTCAGTTGCCATGACGCGCTTAGCATTAATCAACCAGTACATCTTAGCCTTACGCGCATTGATCTCGTCCTGTGGCGACATCATAGAGCGGATTAGCCCATAAGGGATACCGGTTCTGTCCTCGCGAAAGCCAAAGAAAGGCACGTATGGAAAGTGTCGGTGCCTGTACGGCGATGCGCGGTCATCAACCAAATGCGGGCCGATATAAAACGCCACCCTTACCCGATCAAATGCCGCTGGCATAGGTTGGATCAACCCGGCATAAAACGCCTGCTGGTGCTGCGGGTCGTCCTCGTTGAATTCAATCGTGCGTCCATTGGGCAACTTTACGATCTGTCCTTGCACATGCACCCGATACCATACTTCATATACGCATAGCCTCTTGCGAGTGACATTCATCCACTCGTACTGCTCTGTTGATACTGAAAAACCGGTAGTTACGTCGCTATCCATGCCGCGAGTCATCAGATTAGCGCCGGTTAGCTCAATATCCCAGTTTGATCGACCAGATAAAGCCGCTCTAATAAAATCTGCGCTGCCTGGGAATGCTGTTAGCAATACATCCTCATCCATCCATTTGCGCCTAACCAGATACCGCGCATCCGATAAGTCAGGCTCTTTTGCCCTCCAGTCCCAAAATATTTCTCGGCGGTGGATATGCCGGTAGCGAATCAGCGGCTTGAATGGGTCTGCATTGCGTGCGACCTCAACCCAGCCTATGCCGACCTTGATCTGCTCGGCGTAAGCGTCAGATTTGGCCCTGTCTGCTCGCGCTGTCTCTCCCGATTGCTTAAGTTTTAGAGATAGCGCCTCGGCGACATCCGTATTGGTTTCCCCTGCTTCCGGAGCAACGCGGGTATCAACTCGGCTTTTAGCCTGCATCCCAAGAACAGCATTAATCGTCGGCTGGATCAGATTGTCGATGATCGGTGCTTGGCCTCGTGACTCCATCAGTTCCAGCGTGTCCGCATCGAGCTGGTTGCCATCGTAGTAGTCACATTCTTTATCAGCCACTAAGCGCCATCGAGGCTGATTGCGCAATTCGTCAAGCCATTTTTCAAGCTTCTCTACACTCAAAACATCGCTCGGCTTTGATGATAGCGGCGCAACATCTTCATGCTGCACCATTAATTCGGTACGACTGCCTTTATTGCTTATTTCCATTGTTTGCATCTTTGTCTCCCGACAATGATTAGATTTTTATGTGCCGAGCAGTACTTTTACCGCCTCTCGCATTTCATCAAGTGGTCGTGTACTGCATTGGCATGGATCAACTGCAATAATTGATTGCACCATATCCGCCCCTGTCGGATCTCCTTCGGCGTATTGACCGGCATTTTTTGGCACATCGCAATTAAGCGTCAAATTTCGCCCGCACTTTGCACACACCAACTTTGTGACTATGAACTCTCGCATACCTCATTTTCTCCTCATGATTAGATCGCTATGCTCTCCAATTGGCCTTGCGATTATGAAATGCTTGCAGTGCCGCGCTCTTTCGCTTTTCTTCGTGAGGTAGCGCGAGCACATAAGCACTTCCGTAATCCGGTGAACGGCCAAGACGCTTATGAATCTCTTCTCGGCTTTCAACTTGAATAGTCGCTAAGTTCTTTAGCGCCCAGCGTGGGGTGCATAGATCGGCTTTTAGCCTCGCATTGGGTGGTAGTTGAATCCCGGTGTCATAAGCCGGATCAAGGGCTTCGCGCATCTTCCACCAGAGTTCCGTGCGCACATTAAAAAACCTTAGCTTGCCGCTAATATCGGTTTGCAACGACTTTTCCGAAACGCACACACCATTGACTTGCTGATTAGCCTGCACAAGAAAATCATACGGGGATGAGCCAACGCCGATGACATCCACATTAATAGGAGCTTGATCGCGTAAAGCGGCAATACAAAGCCCGGCGACAGCTGGGCCGTCAGGTGTTGATGTGCCAGGGTAAGCCAGCGGGACATCAAACCAAACATCATGACGGCGCGCTAAAATGGTTTCATCCTTGCCGCCGCGCGCAACGTCACAGCCAAGACAATCCATTTCGCCTTTCGGGTATCGATCTGTCCAGCGCTCCATAGCGGCCTCAACCCATGCGGTAGGAATAACTTGCCACGGGTCATCAGAAACGCCGGCCATGAAGTCGCCGTGGAGCATCTGTGAACGCAATGGCTCTGGCAATGCCTGAAGCTGAGCAATATAACCGGTGCCGACTAAAAACGGATTATCACTGACCTTTGATGGTATAAATGTACGCGACATCGGCTTAATAATGTCCTGTGCTGCGTAAATATTCCTATCGAAATCATAAAGCGGCTCGCCATCATGCAAAACAAACTCTTCTGGTCCATCTACCCAAATATCTCGACTTGTGCCGTTTTCTGATGGCATGCTGGCCGCATAACGCAATTCTCCCGCAATGGCAGGACGGGGAAATTTCCTATCGAGCCAAGGCGCAAAGAAGCCAATAATCCAACGCCCCTCTTCGTCGGTCGGCGGGTTAAATGTCATTAGCGCTTGGCATTTCTGCCCTGGTGTTGTTGTTCTAAGCCAACCGAGTAGGAATCTCACTTGATACTCAACCATATTTGCCGCCTCATCATAGACAATGAGGTCATGCGCCCGCCCCTGATATTTTGTTTCATCACCAAGGTTCGGGAAGCTGCCGAACTCGACCTGCTTTCCAGGCACTGGGTCACGCCAAATTTTTTCCTGTCCGTTATAACCGACCAGATGACCAACAACCTTCTTCATGTCATCAATAATACCGGTCAGCTGTGTTCCTTCGCGCCGGAATATAATGCTCTTTTCGTGTTGAGTGAGCGCTTTTCCGATAGCCAAGAACGATTTTCCACCTCCTGCCGATCCGCCATAACCGATAATGTCAGCATCGGATATATAGGCGGTCATTTGAGGTCCGGGTAGAGGCGTCCAAATACCGGCATCGTGAACCATCGCAAGCGCTGCATTGCGCTCTTCGATTGTCATATTTTTGATTAGCTGTTCTATTTCGGTGACTGTATAACTCACTTATTCAGCCTCGCCTCAGCTAATGCAAATAGACCGGCCATTTTTGCCGCCAGGGTTTTGTCGTCCATTGCATCTGACTTGTTATCTGGAGTTTCGTTTTCTTTTTTGATCATATCCTTATTTGCATTGAGCAAGTTCAATCCTGTTTGAGCGGATCTATTTGCGACATCTGTTAACGCTGAGATAGTTTTTACAACCTGGATTGAATTGCTATCAGGGATGTGCAATTCAGATTCATCTATCTTATCCAGTTGCATGTTAGCAATGCCATTTAGTCGGTGTGCTGTTATCGCTCCATACTTAGCTGCTCCTGCCAAATGTGTCGATATTGCGCGCAAATCATTTATTAACGATTGCGCGGAAATTTGCGCGGAAATAGGTAGAGAATTAAGCGCTATTTCAGCGTCAATTACTTGATTTGCTACGTTTTTTATCTGCGCTATTTGCGCGGAAAGGCGCGTCCTAATCGTGCTCTCAGCAACACCGTATTCGCGCGCTAATGCGCGAATCTTTTCACCGGCCAATAGCCGCTTTTCTATCTCACCCCATTGAGTATTTGATAACGGGCTTTTTCTCGCCAACTAATGCCTCCCGGCAATATAAAAACCATCTAACATAATTATTAATGATATTAACTTTTACACATATGCCTGATTATATCGATTTAATTAAACTGCGTTTAATTAAATGCGGATGCACTTAATATTTAAGCAAAGTAAGTAAAATAACTTACGTTAAAGTAATATCAACACTCTCTACGCCTCTTCAGCCGCCACTCCAAATAAGCCATAATCGGTATTGGCCCTTCTCCAGTAATTCCCCGGCAACACTGACATATCCAGTTTTCGCCGTTCTTTTTAATTCTCGGCTTCATGCTTTCGGCAATGTAACGCCGGTCTGGCCCTGATACTTTCCGCCCCGGTCTTTGTACGAGGTTTCGCAAACTTCGTCGCCGCTGAAAAACAGAATTTGCGCAACGCCTTCATTGGCATAGATTTTTGCGGGCAATGTCGTGGTATTGGAAAACTCCAATGTCACATGACCTTCCCATTCGGGCTCCAGCGGAGTGACATTAACGATAATGCCGCACCGTGCATAAGTGGATTTTCCAAGGCAAATCGTCAAGACATCGCGGGGAATACGGAAAAACTCAACCGTTCTGGCCAA
>CAZJOY010000011.1:0-45271 GCA_964547705.1 uncultured Methylobacter sp.
AAATAGGGTCTGGGCCGGTGAAAGGTTCATCGTACATGATCATCATCGGATCCAGTGCAATGGCCCTGGCTAACGCAATACGCCTGGCCATGCCGCCGGAAAGTTCATTCGGCATCAGGTTGCGCGCGCCTCTTAAACCGACCGCCTGCAACTTCATCAGCACCAGCGTGCGAATCATCGATTCAGGAAGGTGGGTATGTTCACGTAACGGAAAAGCGACATTATCAAAAACGCTCATATCCGTTAACAATGCACCGCTTTGGAACAACATGCCCATGCGTTTGCGCAGGTCGTACAGTTCTGACCGGCGTAAGCGGTGGACATTGTTGCCGTCGACGATAATCGTGCCTTGTTCAGGAAACAATTGTCCGCCGATCAGTTTCAACAAAGTTGTTTTGCCCGTGCCGCTCGGCCCCATGATCGCAGTAACTTTACCGCGCTCAAATTCCAGCGAAATATCATCAAATATTTTCTTGTTGCCGCGAGAGAACGACAAGTTTTGAACAGAAACCAGGCTGTTTTGCGGGGAGACGCTGTTATCCATGCGTAATTGGCTAATAATTAGAAATTTAAGTCGACTATTTTCTATGACTAGTCCCTGTTAAGTCAATCTATTGTGCTACTCCCCTATTGGTAAGCATTTTATAAAGTTGGATTTGCGTGCGCTGACTGGAAATTCGATCAATAAGTCTTTCAAGATTATCGGTAGCTTTGTTGTAGTAGCCTTCATCGATACTATTATTGGCATAGGGAAGGATGTAAATCTAAGCTATTTCGTGTATCCTTTTTTAGCAATCACCATGCCCTTTGGCTTCGTTCAAAGGAGTTGGAGACGAATAAAAAAAGATGGCAGGCTCAGATATGGAGTTATCTGCTTTCTCATACTAGACCTATAAAATATCACCGTGCAAAATCCCACAGCAAATTATCTAGTCGGCATCGACCTTGGCACAACGCATACTGTAGTTGCTTATGCCAAAGCCAGTGATGCCTCCCAACAAATACAAATTTTCCAGATCGAACAGCTGATAGCGCCCGGCCAAGTTGCAGCAAGGCCTTTGTTGCCTTCTGTACGTTATCATCCTGCAAGCGGCGAATTGTCCGAGGCCGATCTTTCGTTTCCGAGCGGAGCGTCGTCATCGGATGAAGCAGCCGTCATTGGCGAGGCAGCGCGTCTTTTGGGTGCCAAAACCAAAGGGCGGTTCGTTACCAGCGCCAAAAGCTGGCTTTCTCATCCGTCGGTTGATCATGGCGCAGACATTTTGCCGTGGGGGAGCAGCGACGACATCAGCAAGGTTTCACCGATTGTGGCCAGCGCCAGCTATCTGTCGCATATTCGTACTGTTTGGAGACATCAATTTCCCGATGCGCCACTGGAACAGCAGGATATTGTGATTACCGTTCCGGCTTCGTTCGATGAGGCGGCTAGATCCCTGACGCTGGAGGCAGCAAGGTTTGCAGGATTGCATAAGGTTAGGTTGTTGGAAGAACCACAGGCGGTTTGTTACGACTGGTTAAGACGCCACGCTGGCACAATTAAACAAGCACTGGCGAATGTTCATCTGTTGCTGGTTTGCGATGTTGGCGGTGGCACTACCGATTTAACGCTGATTAAAGTAGAGCAGGGCGAGCAGGAGCCTAAATTAACCCGGATTGGGGTTGGCGATCATTTAATGCTCGGCGGCGATAATATCGACTTGGCGCTGGCGCATCTTGCCGAAAGCCGTTTAGGAACCGCTGAAAAACGCCTGTCGGCGGCGGATTTGTCGCAACTGATTGAGCAATGCCGGATTGCTAAAGAGCGCTTACTGGCGGACGATGCGCCGGAGCAAATCAACGTCACGTTGCTGGGCGGCGGCTCCAAATTGATCGGTAGCTCTCGCTCTGTTGCATTGACTAAAGAAGAAGTCAGGGAAATTGCGTTGGACGGTTTCTTCCCGCTGTCAGGTCTTGACGATTTGCCGGACAGGAAACGTAGCGGCGTGGTCGAGTTCGGTTTGCCGTATGCCGCAGAACCAGCGGTCAGTAAGCATATTGCCGCATTTTTGAAATTGCACAGTGCGGCATCCCGTGAAGCCTTACACGAAGAAGGCGCTGTACCGGATGCATTGTTGCTGAACGGCGGTGTGTTTCGCAGTCAGCCGATTACCCTGCGCATCGTCGATTTAATCCGCTCATGGCGCTCCAGTCCGCCGGTATTGTTGGAAAACAAGCATCCCGAATTATCCGTTGCTTTTGGGGCGGTCAGTTATGCGATTGCAAGGAAAGATAAAAAGCTAAAGATCGGCGGCGGTTCGGCGCGTAGCTATTTCCTGTTGGTCGATACCGATGATTCCAGCAAGCAGCAAGGCCCTTCGACCGTGCTCAGGACAGGCATTTGCATCCTGCCCAAAGGCAGTGAAGAAGGCGATGAAGTCATCTTGAAAGACCGGCGTTTTGCGTTGCGTTTAGGCGTGCCTGTGCGCTTTCACCTGGTTTCGTTATCCGGCGATGGCGATTTCAAACCGGGCGATGTGGCCGAAATTACCGATTTGTTTCATTCCCTGCCGCCATTGGCTGTAGCATTCGAAGGCGACGGCAGCAAGTCGAATGCCGAGGTCGTAGTCGAATTGGCGGTGACTCAAACCGAAGTCGGTACGCTTAAAATTCAGTGTATTTCTGTTGAGGGCAGCAACCAGCGTTGGGATGTTGAGTTTCAAATCAGGAAAAAGGCGACCGCTCTGCCAACGGATGCGGCTTTGCCGGCCAATTTTAACCAGATTGCCGAACAGATACAGACGATCTTTGGCGCCAAGTCCAAACAAGTTGATCCCAAAGCGGTAAAAAACCTGCGAGCCGATCTGGAAAGGCTCACCGGCGTTGCTCGCACTGAATGGAATACGCCTTTGTTAAGAGCGATGTTCGGCGTCTTGTTGGACGGAGCAAAGTATCAGCGACGCTCTGAAAACCACGAACGCATCTGGCTGAGCCTGACCGGTTTTTGTCTAAGGCCCGGTTTCGGGTATCCGCTGGATGATTGGCGCGTCGAGCAGTTATGGAGAAATTATCCGCAAGGTATCCAGTTTGTCAACGAAACCCAAAACTGGACCGAATGGTGGACGCTGTGGCGGCGGATTGCCGGTGGCCTGAATGCAGAAGCACAGGAAAAGATTTTTGCCGATATTGCAAAATTTATAAATCCGGCTGCCGCAAGACAGCCTGGTGTTGCCAAGCAAATCAAAAATCGCGGTTACGACGATATGGTGCGGCTGGCTGCAGTTCTGGAACGCCTGCCGGTCGCCAAGAAAATCCAGCTTGGCGAATGGTTGTTAAAACGCCTGGAAAAAGCCGGAGAGCCCAGCCAGACTTGGTGGGCTGTCGGCCGTATCGGGGCAAGAATGCCGTTTCATGGCAGCAGCCATAATGTGATTCCGGCCGATATCGTCAGTTTGTGGTTACAGCAGATGTTGGCGGTAGATTGGAAGAAAATCCCGCAAGCGGGTTTTGCCGCGACCCTGATTGCCAGGATGAGCGGCGACAGGGCGCGGGATATTAATGATGCCATGCGTCTGCAAGTCGTTGAAAAATTGAAGTTGAGTAAAGCGCCCGCATCCTGGATCGACATGGTTGAGCAGTTGAAGGAGCTGGACGAAAAAGAAGAAAAACAAATTTTCGGTGAAGCATTGCCGCCGGGATTAAAACTTATCAACGAAACTTAATACTTAAAAAAGGTCGCCATGAGGTTAATCAGTGCTGTTGTCATCGTAGGTATCATCCTGCTGTATTTTGTCGATTCGGCGTTTAAGTTCAATACGTTTGAGCCTGAAATGTTAATTCACAGCGGGCTGAGGTTTTTGGCCGGTTTGCTGATTCTTGGCATTGGTGTTTTTTATGCCCATAAAATCAAGCTCAGGTATGCGCTTGGCCTTGTCTTTGTCCTGGTTTTGGCTGATGACATCTGGGATTACACCAGGGACGTTAACAGCTTCAGTTTTGAAGTCGCGTTGCACGGACTATACATGTTGTCATGGGGGGCTTTGACCGGATACGTCATGATGAAACAGTGGCTCGATGGGCGTAGGTTGGATGAATAGCAGCCAAGCTTGTCCTGAATCCTTTGATTATGAGTATTAGCTGAGACATGTCAATGGAGGCCTTCCAGGTTTTTACTGGAGCCGCTCCCGGCGGCTCCAGCACTTCTGACCTCCATGGATGGAGGAAATGCCGAGGACTGCTGGGAGCAGTCTCGGCCGCCATCCATGGCAGTCGTCTTACCTGGAAGGCCTGATTCGTAGCGTTTCCCTTTCTCGCATTACATACTCCTCGTCGATAACAACATTTTTAAAGAAAATCATGACTGACACAGATGTCATTATCATCGGCGCGGGCGCATCGGGTCTGATGTGTGCAATCGAAGCCGGCAAACGCGGCCGCAATGTGCTAGTTCTGGATCATGCCAACAAGGCCGGGAAAAAAATCCTGATGTCCGGCGGCGGCCGCTGCAATTTCACCAATTATTCTATCGAACCGAATAACTATATTTCGCACAACCCGCATTTTTGCAAATCGGCACTGAGCCGTTATACACAGTGGGATTTTCTGGCGTTAGTCGGGCAATACCAAATTCCTTTTCATGAGCGCGATCACGGCCAGTTGTTTTGTAATGAAAGCGCCAAGGATATTCTGGATATGTTGTTAGCGGAATGCCAAAAAGCCGGGGTATCCGTGCAGTTGAACACCCGTATCGATTCGGTTGAGCGATCGGCCGGTCGTTTTCAGGTTAAAACCGATAGCGGCAATTTTATCGCTCAATCGTTAGTGGTCGCGACAGGGGGGGTGTCGATACCCAAAATGGGCGCGACGCCGTTGGGCTATAAGATTGCCGAGCAATTCGGCATTAATGTTTTGCCTACCAGGGCTGGTTTGGTGCCGTTTACGTTGCAGCCGGAAGATAAAGAAAAATTCTCGGCGTTATCGGGCATTGCCGTACCTTGTAGAGTCAGTAATAACAGGCAGAGTTTCAGTGAAAATGTGTTGTTTACGCATCGAGGCTTAAGCGGCCCTGCGATTTTGCAGATTTCATCTTATTGGCGCGCCGGAGAGGAGATCGAGATTAACTTGCTGCCGCAAATAGATTTGGATACGGAGTTAAAATCCAAGCGCCGGCAAAAGCTCAAAAACAAGCTAAGAACGATTTTGGAAGGTTATTTGCCTAAGCGGTTGATCGGTGTTTTTGTGCCGGAAGAGGTGCTGGAAAGGTCGCTACAGGATTTATCGGATAAGCAGATTCAGCAGGTTGCGGACCGTATAAACAGGTGGATGATCAAACCTAATGGTACCGAAGGTTATCGCACTGCCGAAGTCACTTCCGGCGGCGTCGACTGCGACGCAGTTTCTTCCAAAACCATGGAAAGTAAACAGGTGGCTGGGCTTTATTTTATCGGTGAAGTGTTGGATGTAACCGGTTGGTTGGGCGGTTATAATTTTCAATGGGCATGGTCGTCAGCTTGGTGTGCCGGACAATATTGTTGATTGCGTTGGCGAGTGGGGCTAAATGTTTTTAATGGACGCGCTTTTTGTTAACTGTAAGGAACACGCTGAAGAATAGGAAAAATGGAAAGCCGATTTTTTCACTGTAACCTTAAACGCGAATTGTCTTTAAAGACCAGGAAATTTGAGTTTGCTGATTGTTTTTCAGAAAGAAGGGCAATTAGTCTATCTTTGCCAAGCTTTTGAGCCAAGATCATCGCATTTTCGCCTTTTCGTGTGCGTAATCCAGGATTTGCTCCATGCTCTAAAAGTAATTCAGCTACTTCGGCAGCCCCTCCTGAAATAGCCAGCATCAAAGGAGTCCAACCTAGCCGGTCACAGGCATTGACATCGGCGCCTAAGCGGATCAGCTTTTCGGCAATTCCCTTATAACCTTTGGCTGCTTTACCGCAGGCCATTAGCAACGGCGTAAACCCTAGTGCATCGTGAGCGTTGGGATTAGCCCCAGCAGTGAGCAAAATATTGGCGATGACGGTATAGCCTTCTTTTAAGGCAATCATAATAGCCGGGCAACCTGTTTCATCTTGAGTATGGACATTCATTCCTGCGCGTACAAATAAATCCACCAGTCTTTGATCCCCATTCTGGATAGCCTTTAAAAAAGCTCCGGGCCTGAATTCGACATCGCAGAGCTTCAGTTCTCGTATCGCATCACGCCGGTCTTTCGCCTTACGTAAGCGTTCAAGCTCTCTAAACTTGTAAAGCGTATGAATATCTTTAAATACATCAGCTGCAAATCCCTGGCGTCCGCCTCGGGTATCAATGATCAGACTGGTGAAATAGTCGTCGATTTCCGGAGTATCCCATAGCTCTACGATTTTATTAATAATACGGTCGTATTGCCGTTCTAAGGCTGTGGGATATTCATCACCTAGCGACTCAAATAGAGAGTATTTCATACAAAACTGTAAATTGGAATGTAGTGAGATTAAGGACTTCGGATACAGTATAGAGCGTATTATATCTTTTTTTATTCACCTGGATTGGTAAGGCAGACGCTGAGATTGGAAAGATTAGACACTGTTTTACAACCTCATAAAAAATATCTCAGACTCTGCTTAGTATAAATGCAGCTCTTTTTGTAAGTCTTCCGGTTGAATCTGATGCATATAGCGTTGTACGGTATCTTCAAGCGAGCCCGTCATGGCGGTAAATTCACAGCCGATTTTTTGAGTTTTCTGCAATTTCTCTGGGTTAACAGAGAAATGTGGTGACATAAGCTTCATTAGCTCCGAAATGAGCGCAAAGTAGGCATTTATGTTTGAATAATAACAATAAATGGCTGCTAATCTGTTTAGGATTTTGGATAGAAAAGGAAGGTAAGCCGCTCATAGGCACATCCTGTTAAGTCAGTGCTGACATTATTTTTATTAGCGGCACTTGTCCGAAAAAGATTACATGGAGTTTTGGAAAAAACCGGGCCATTGTTTCGACAATTTACTGTCTTACAGCGAGGTAAAAGCCTATGGGGAGGGGCGGTGCTATTTTGAACGGCAGAGTTTCGATCTATTGATTAACAGTGCGTCTATGACGAATTTCACTGGTGGAGTTTTGGTTGATAACCAAGAAAGTGATGTAGTGAAAGAAGAAAACTTCCAAAGCCGGTGAGCCCTGGAAGTCTTCAAATCATACGGTTAATCAGTTTGGTAAAAACAATCAATCCCATGAAAATTGGCCTGTTTTACTTCTTTTACGGTTCACATTAACATTGCTGGCAATGGCTGCACAGGCAAACAAGGCGGACGAGATGATGAATTCGCCCGAAATAAAGCCCAGCAGGCCGATTACAAATACTGTTCCTATTAGAAGATCTTTATAGAGGTCGTTCATGAGTAAATCCTCGCATAACGTTGAAGAAATATTTCATACTACGACTCAACTATAGTGAAGATATCTATTGTTGACTATAGTACTAGGAGTTTATGGATTATTTCCTGATTGAATATAGTAAATTTATAATTTATTCGTTTACTATACTAAATCGTGTCAGCTTTACTGATGCGTCGCCGGTTTTAATAGAATTTGCCGTGAAGCTCAAATATTTCCATTTGTGAATCCTTCAGCTAAATGCCAGCCTATACTGCTTGGTTGCTCTGAGGTGGATTTATTGCCAGCTCCAGTTATAAAAATGCCCATTGATCAAACCAAGCGGCTTGGCCTTTATAGTGGTTATTTTTATCGGTGAGATTCCAGATCATTGTATTTTTGATTAGAAATCTTTTGCCGGTGCTTGATATGCGAATCCCCTCGTAATGATCGATATAACCTTTTTCTGACACTTTAGCTAAGACTTGATCGCGCTTGGTCTGATTAACCGCTTCCGCAGATAGCCGGGAGGGCAAACAAGTAAAGTCTTCCCAGCTTAACTCAAATAACTCCAGTGCTTTCAGGTTCGCGTAATTAAAAACCGGATCACTTGCCGTATCATGCGAGACCACCGCGAAAGGCGCGTAAAACAATTGCTTTGCAAATTGCCGGTCGGACTGAACATCGGGGATTAATTCTTTTAACAGCAATCGACGATAGCTCTCTCTGATGACAACAGCATGTTCAACTAGAAAGCAATTTTTTTCAGCAGGGTATTCCATAGCAGCCCCAGGTTCAGTTTAGTAAAAACTCAAAAAAATCCTGATATTCGGAATCGGATACGAACATAATTTGCAAGCGCTAAACTAAATTACCCAGATAGCTGTTTTTCCTGTCCAGGTATTCATCGACAAATGCCTGCATCGGTTCAGCTTCATAACCATTCAGTACACTGATCGCTAATTTTTTAAAGCCTGTGCCAACCACTTGGTCATCGGCCTTGATCTGAAAATGTAAAAAAGCCGAAGCGCGCTTGCCGTTAACTTCCATTTTCGGCTCCAGCATTTCCACGGACGCTTGCTGAAAATCAAGATGCTCAAAACTCAGGGTCATGCTTTCATAAATCACCAGCGGCCGATTGAGGTTGAACATAACGTTTTCTGTGGCTAATAACGGCACCAGCACATAGGGGAAATTTTGCCCTGAGAAAGCGACATAATCGCGAGTAAAACTTTCAATCAATGCCGAATCTTTACTAAGACCGCCCGAGCGTTCGACCTGCAAATAGGTTTTACCCTCGTTGTCAGTCACAGCAATCTGTCCGGCATCGGTGTCTGGAAAATTTAACAGAACATCATGCCCAACCATGCCGGAAAAGGTAAAGTGCATGTTTTGGCTAAGGCCATATTTTTCCAAAACAAGAGAAAACAACAAATCGCCCGGTACACAAAAACGTTTGGCATCGACATCATGCAGCGGGTTGAAATCATGCGCCACTTCTTTGGCAAACATGCTGGCCTGTTTGGCGGCAATGCTAATATTGCCCTCATAAAGATCATAAAATTCTTTTAAAAACATATCTTCCGTTAATATCAGTAAGTAGTATTGGATTGAAAGGCGATCTGGATTTTTTGCGAACGATTCAAGAATATCCGGGTAAGAAAATCGAGAGCGAACGTCTCTATTTTTTGCGTAAGATACCGTTTCTCAAAGAAAATCTAAGCGTGACAGGGAGATGCTGATGGACAAGTTTAACCGAACTTTGTTTGATCGACGATTTCTGCCGTATGCTTGAGCCGGAATGGGAACGACATTAGCTATCCTGTTCTATCAGTTGCGCTTCCTTCAGAGCGGTAGGATATGTGGGCATATCCTACCGATTTATTGTCAGGTTGGAGCCTTAAGCGCCTGTGTGGATTATTTATCTTTCGATCTGAACTTGCTATAAAAGCCTTTCAGTTTCCCAGACGCTTTCACATCATCGGGCTGTTGATCCGTACTGGGTTGCTCTTCGCTTGACGGTAGCCTTTCATCCGCTTGCGTGTCTGTCCATTGCGGTTCTGTTTTGACCGGCTGTTGTTTTTTGCCGAACAGATTCTTGATTTTTCCAACCGAGGCTTTTGCAGGAGCGGCAGGCTGTTGTTCCGGTTCTGCCGATACAGAGGGGGCTTCTTCTACCACAACCAGTTGAGGCTCTATTTCCGGAGCAGGCTGTGGTTTTTTACCGAACAGGCCTTTAATTTTTCCAAGCGATCCCTTAGCGGGAGCAGTTGTTTGTTGTTCCGTATCCGAGGATACGGATGGCGTTTTTCTGGCGACCGGTTGCAGATTTTCGTCCAGCACCAAGTCCAAGGGTTCTTCCTCTTCGATAGCTGTTACTAATTCAACCGGTGTTTCTTCAACCTGACGGATAACTGCGGCTTCCGGCGCGGCGCTAACTTGCTCGATCTGTTCACTGGGTTCAGGTTGGGCAATCAGGGGCGCTTCAGCGGGCGGATTTTGCGGTGCTTGCGCCGGCTGTTGCCAGTCGGTAACAGCGGTAAAGGTTTCCGGTTTAGGCTCTATAGCTATAGGCTGTGGCGCGGCAGGTTGGAAGTTTTTCAGGGTATCGGACAACGCTTGTTGACTATTGTTTTGCTGTTGCAGCATCGATTTTTGTTCTTCAAGCGCCTGTTCCAGCTTGGAAAGCTGGCTGGTGTGATTGTTTAATGTCGATTGCAGCGCATTCAGCAGCGATTCTTTTTCGGCCAGTTTTACCGTTGCTGCCTGACAGTTTTGTTGCAACTCAGCTTTTGCTTGTTGCTCAGTACGCAGGCGCTCAATGAGTTGCATAATGACTTTGTCATGTTGCTGCCATAACGGGTCAGCCTTGACATCTTCGCTTGCAAGCAATGGCCGTTCGCCAAGATCGAAACTGGTCGCCAAGGTTTGAACGGTTCCGGCAATTTGCTGGTTGCGTTGATAAATCAGCTGCTCAAGCGCTAAAGCCCGTTGCTTTTCATCTTGAGAGGCCGATTGGGCTTGTTCCATTTGTTCGGCGGTCGATGCCAATTCTTCCCGACTGAGCTGAAGTTCTTGTTGTGCTGCATCCAAGTCTTTGAGTGCGGCTCTTTCACTCGCAGCTTTTCCTCTTTTGATGGCGGCAATCCTGATGCTGTAAAGTATTGCCGTCAGCAGCCAGACTGCCGTCGCTAATGCCGCGGCGTACAACGCATTATTTAAGGTAAAAAGATACCATTCGGAGAGCGTAGTTTGGATGAAGGGTAGGTACGTTTGCATAGATGCTCCTCAAAAAAGATTTTTTTGCATTTTTTTGCATATTGTACTCGGAGCATTGCCAGCGACGCTGATATTTTTACCAAGAGCTATCCGGATAATCGTTTTGGAGCCTTGCAAGGTCTCTTTGAACGCCGCTTTGATCAGATTTTTTCATCAAATCAATGTTCATCCCAGCCTCCGCCCAATGCTTTGTAAAGCGCAGCCAGAGCCGTCGCCGTGGCGGTTTCGCTTTGCGCCAGGCGGTCCTGGTCTTGCAACAGGCGCAATTCTGTGTCCAGCACGGTCAGAAAGTCGGTCACTCCTTCCGCAAAGCGCACGTGGGCCAGTTCATCGGCTCTTACACTGGCTTGGGCGGCAGAGCTTAGCAGCTCTCTTCGGCTTCGCTCGCGGTTGTAATTGACCAACGCGTTTTCGGTTTCTTCCAAAGCATTCAGCACCGTCTGCTCGTACTGGGCCAGACTGGCTTCGGCACGGGCATCGGCCGCTTTGATACGGGCATAGACGCGGCCTAAATCCAAAGCCGCCCAACTGATCCTAGGTCCGGCCGAATAGGAATCCGAACTTGCCGCGCCGACTCCCGATAGGGTAGCGGCCTCAAGAGCAATAGTGCCGACAAACGTCACACGCGGGAAGAGATCGGCGGTGGCAACGCCGATGCGGGCAGTGGCCGCTGCCAGCGCTCGTTCGGCGACCCGGATGTCAGGACGGCGGCGTAACAGTTCCACAGGCCGGCCGATGTTGATGGTTGTGGGGATTCTGGGTAACGGTGCAGGCTGCGACAGCTTTTCTGTCAGCGCGCCGGGCAGCTGCCCGGTCAGTACGCTGAGCCGATGCATAGTCTGATGAATGGCGTTATCCAGAGGCGGAATGATAGCCGACGTGGAGTCAAGCTGAGCCTTTGCCCTGGAGGTGTCGAGTTCGGTCCCGCGGCCGCTCTCGAGCCGGACGCGAGTTATTTCCAACGTTTGAGCCTGGTTGGCAGCGTTCTTTTTCGCTACGGCCAACTGTTGTTGTAGCCCGCGTAACTCGAAATAGTTCCTGGCGACTTCGGCGATCAGGCTCACGCCGAGATCTCTAAGGCCGGCTTCCTCAGCATCAACCTCATCGCTGCTCGCTTCCACGTTGCGGCGCACGCGGCCAAAGAAGTCGACTTCCCAAAAAGCGTCGAAACCTATGTTGTAGAGTTTCAGGTCTCTCGGTGCGAAAGCCCGGTTATTCAACGCGCCGGCACTGCGTTTCTGGTCGGTATAATTGGCATGTGAACTGACGATAGGCGCCAAGTTAAGCCCCGCTTCCATATACAGCGCCCGTGCCTCCTGAAGATTAGCGCGGGCGGCCTGGAGATTGCGGTTGTGCCGCACCGTTTGATCGACAAGCTCGTTCAGGTCTTTATCTTCAAACAATTTCCACCATGCCACTTCAATACCTTGTGTGGAGAATTCAGGCAGTGCGGCATTCGCGAAGGTTTGACCCGCATCGGTGGCCGGGGGGTGATAATCCGGGCCTACCGCGCAGGCGCTCAATATAGCGGTGCAGAACAAACCGGCAGGGATGGCGGATATGGCATTCCAATGTTGCATCAGGCTGCGAAGTTCCGCGGGGCGCATCTTTTTCATAGTTTATGTCGTTGTTAAATAGAGGGGCTATGGATTGCCGGAGTGCAGGCTATGCCTGTCAGCGCAAGCGGAGCCTGCACTCCATCGCCATGCGATAAATGTAATGCGGTCTTATCGGTCATGGCTTGCATAAGGTGTCTTGTGCCGGGAAGCTTGCCAGCGCTGCGCCAATGCCTGCGCGATCACATAGAACACCGGCGTTAACAGCAGGCCGAACAACGTCACGCCCAACATGCCACTAAACACCGCAGTGCCGAGCAATCGCCGCGATTCCGCTCCGGCTCCCTGCGCAACTACCAGCGGAAATACGCCCATAATGAATGCGAATGAGGTCATCAGAATCGGCCGCAACCGAATCCGCGACGCTTCCACCGCCGCATCGAAACGGTTAAGTCCGCTTTCCTGACACCGCTTCGCGAATTCGACGATAAGAATTGCGTTCTTGCTGGCCAAGCCCACTAAGACAATAAAGCCGACCTGTGTGAAGATATTGTTATCCATGCCGCGCATCCATACGCCTGCCAACGAAGATAGGATACACATCGGCACGATCAGGATCACCGCAAACGGCAATGACCAGCTTTCGTATTGGGCTGCCAAAGCCAGGAACACAAAAATCACGCTCAACGGAAAAACCAGCAGCGCGACATTGCCGGCCAGCACTTGTTGCAGGCTGAGTTCTGTCCATTCAAAACTGAATCCGGGCGGCAATTCCGCATCCAGCAGCTTGTTCATCGTGTTAATTGCTTCGCCCGAACTGACGCCGGGCAAGGTGCTGCCGTTAATTTCCGCCGCCGGATACATGTTGTAGCGGGTAATTTTGTCGGGCCCGGTAATTTCCTTGACCGACATCAGGGACCCGAGCGGCACCATGCCGCCTTGTTGGTTGCGCGTTTTCAGTTCGGCGATGTCCGACGGTTTCATCCGAAATTCCGAATCGGCCTGCGCTACGACCTGGTAAGTTCTGCCAAAACTATTAAAGTCATTGACGTAAAGCGAGCCCAGGTAAATCTGCAAGGTGTCGAATACGTCCTTTAAAGGCACATCCATCGATTTAGTCCGGGTGCGATCCACATCCAGGAAAAGCTGCGGCACTCCGGCGCGGAACGTCGTAAACAGCGCGGACAGCCCCGGCTGCTGATTGCCCTTGGCGAGCATTTCGTTGGTGACCTGCTGTAGTGCATCGGTGCCGGCATTGGTGCGATCTTGAATTTGCAGCTTGAAACCGCCCACTACGCTCATGCCTCGAATTGGCGGCGGCGGAAACGCGGCAATATAAGCGCCTTCGACCTGAGCGAGATTTTGCTGGAGTTTTTTGACGATGGCATCGGCGTGAAGTTCAGGATGACCTGCGCGTTGCTCGAAAGGCTCCAGTCTGGCGAACATCGTGGCGACATTGGATTGATTCGCACCGGACAAAAATGAATAGCCGGCATAGGCGATGATATGTTTGACGCCTTCTGTTTTCAGGACGATCTTGGTCGCTTGCTGAACCACTTCCTGGGTGCGGGCCAAAGAAGCTGCATCGGGCAGTTGCGCGTACAGAATCAGGTAGCCTTGGTCTTGCTGGGGAATGAAGCCCGTTGGTACTTTTTCAAAAGCCAATATGTTGAGCCCGTTGAGCCCTGCATAGAGTATCAGCACCACCGCCGTCATGCGGATCAGCCGGGCAACCAGGCGTCCGTAGCCGTCGCTGAACCAATCGAAGAAGCGGTTGAAACGGGTGAAGAACCAGCCGAACAGGCGGTCGAACAGCCGCGTAAACCAGTCCTTGTCGCCGTGCGCCCGGTCCAGCATCAGCGCGCACAGGGCAGGGCTCAAGGTTAGCGAATTGAATGCCGAGATTACCGTGGAAACCGCGATAGTCAGTGCAAACTGCTTGTAAAAAGCCCCTGAAACACCGGTGATGAAGGCGGTCGGCACAAACACCGCGACCAGCACTAGCGCCGTCGCAATGATCGGGCCTACGACTTCGCCCATCGCTTTTTTGGTGGCTTCCCGTGCGGTCAAGCCCTCGGCAATATGGCGTTCGACGTTTTCAACCACCACGATTGCGTCATCGACGACGATACCGATAGCCAGTACCAAACCGAATAATGACAAGGTGTTAAGCGACAAGCCTAACGCCGACATGACCGCAAAAGTGCCTATCAAAGACACCGGGACCGCAAGCAGCGGAATGATAGTGGCGCGCCAGTTCTGCAAAAAGATCACCACCACCAGTACAACCAGCAGGATGGCTTCGAGTAGCGTTTTGGTTACCGCGTCGATGGATTGCTGCACAAACACGACAGTGTCGTAAACAAGCGTGTAGTCAAGGCCTTCTGGAAAACGCGGCTTAAGCTTCTCCATCGTTTCCATCACTGCTTTTCGGGTTTCCAGCGAGTTGGAGCCGGGCATCTGGAAGACCGCAAGCCCCACGCTAGGCTCGCCGTCCAGCAGCAGGCCCGAGTTGTAATCTTTGGCGCCCAGCTCGATGCGGGCCACGTCCTTGAGGCGAGTGACTTGACCATTCTTGCCCTGTTTAATAACGATTTCGGCGAATTGGTCGGCTTCCATCAGCCGTCCCATGGTCGTGACTGTGTACTGAAAATCGGTGGTTTCCTTGGCCGGCAGCTGGCCGACCACGCCCGCGGCGACTTGAACGTTTTGTTCGCGGATAGCGTTGATCACGTCACTGGCGGTCAGATTACGCGCGGCGATTTTCTCAGGATTCAGCCACAGGCGCATGCTGTAGTCGCGGGCGCCGAAAATCGCGATATCGCCGACGCCGGGCAGTCGCGCCAACGTATCTTTAATTTGCAGCAGCGCATAATTGCTCAAATAAACACTGTCATAGCGCTTGTCCGGGGACACCAGGTTGACGACCAGGCTCAAATCGGGGCTGCGTTTTTTGACGCTGACGCCTTGCCGGCTGACTTCCTGCGGCAGTTTGGGTTCGGCCAGCGCCACCCGGTTTTGCACCAAGACCTGGGCTTTGTCCAGATTAGTGCCCGGTTTAAACGTAATGGTCAGCGCCATGTTGCCGCTATTGGTCGATTGCGAGGACATGTACAGCATATCCTCGACGCCGTTCACTTCCTGCTCGATAGGCGTCGCCACGGTTTCGGCCACTACCGCGGCATTGGCGCCGGGGTAGGTCGTGCTCACCTGCACGGTGGGGGGAGCGATCTCGGGATATTGGGCAATAGGCAGGCCAATCAGCGCCAGTCCGCCGACGATGACAATAACGATCGATAATACCGACGCAAAAATCGGCCGGTCGATGAAAAAATGAGTGAACCGGTTCATCGCCTATTTCTCCCCAGTGCGCTCGGCCGGCAAGATGCGTTCCGGGTTTACTTTCATGCCCGGTTTGAGCTTCGAGATGCCTTCGATAACCACCCATTCTTCAGGCTTTAAGCCTTGAGCGATCACGCGCGACTGGCCGATATGAGCGCCGAGTTCCACTTTTCGGTATTCGACCTGATTGTCCTGATTCACGACCCAGATGAATCGTTGCGCCTGATCGGTGCCGACGGCCCGGTCCGGTAGCAAAATAGCCGGGTATGGCGCACTGGCGCGGACCCGCATTCGGGCGAAGAAACCGGGGCTTAGCAACTCGTCCGGGTTGGCGAGTATGCCGCGCAACGTTAACGTGCCGGTGGCGGTATCGGCACGCGGCGATATATAGTCGAGATGGCCTTGGTGAGGAAAGTTAACCTCATCCGCGACGGCCAGTTCTATCGGCGTCTGTCCCTTGTCCCGACTGTTGCCTTTCTTTTGCGCCTGACGCCGGTATTTCAGCGCCGAGCGTTCATCAGCATCGACATAAACATAAACCGGATCGGTGGTGACGATGAAGGTCAACAAGGTTGCGTCGCCGCCGCCACCGCTGACCAAATTACCGGCGGTGATCAATTCGCGGCCGATTCGTCCGTCTATCGGGGCGTGGATTTTGGTAAATTCCAGATTCAATTGTGCGGTATAAACATTGGCTTTCGCAGACTCAACGGCCGCCAAAGTTTCCCGCAGTCCTTTACTACGGGCATCGTGCTCTTCTTCGGAGATGGCTTTGGCGAGGAACAGGCGTTCGGCTCGGGATAGGTCGTTCTTTGCCAGCTCGTGCCTGGATTTAGCGCGCTCCAATTCAGCTTCGGCATAGCTCAGCTGGGCCGCAAACGGTTTTGGATCAATCAGGAATAAAAGATCGCCTTTACGGACTTTGTCTCCGGCCTTGAAATTCACTTTCTCCAGATAACCGCTGACGCGGGCGCGTATATCCACCGAGTCGACCGCTTCGATGCGGCCCGTGTATTCATCCCATTCTGTGACATCTTGCGACAAGGGCTGGGCGATTTTAATTTTTGGCGGTGGCGGTTGATTTGCATGGGAGCTTGGATCATCGGAGCTGCTGCAACCGATGACTGCTAGCAAGGTGAAGGCGGCCAGCAGGCCTGCCGTCATCTTTCTATTCGGAAAAACTGTTGCAGGGTTTGATGCGTTCGATAACTTTAAACCAGGGATGGCAGCCGATAGATGGGTTTGTTTTTGCATCCTTTTTTACACTCTGCGTTTGGAATAGAAAAATGGTAAGACATATTATCATTTAATTTAAGGTATGATTGCAGCTTGAGTCAATGAATTTCGTGAGCACTACACATGATTAAATGCGGGCGACCTCGTAAAGGCGAGGAGCTTCAAAGTCGTGATCGATTACTGGATACAGCCCACGGTCTTTTCCTTGAATACGGCTACGGCAACCTCAGTCTGGAGACGATAGCGAAGGATGCGCGCGTGTCAATGCGAACCATCTATAGCCAGTTTGGCGGTAAGGCCGGATTATTCGGGGCTTTGATCAGGCGTTGCAGCGATCAATTTGTCAGCGACCTGTCGTTGGAAAATGTCTTGGGACGCTCGCCGGAAGAAGCGCTGGTTTTATTTGCCAAGCAGTTCCTGCATCGCATCACGCGGCCGGACGTGGTGCGGATGCGGGCGATACTGATCGGTGAGTCGCCGCGTTTCCCGGATTTGGCCACCCAATTCTATGAGCAGGGGCCGCAACGAACTCTCGAGCATCTGGCCCAGTTTTTCGCCAAACAGCAGAAGACGGGCTATTTTGCCGAAATAGATCCCCATTTTCTTGCCGATCAATTCTTGAGCGCACTACGTAGTGAAAGGTTTCAAAAACTGCAACTGGGTTTGGAACCAACGCCGGACGAAGCGGAAATTGACATCTGGGTGCGGCAGGCTGTTGGCTTGTTTCTGCGCGGTAGCTTGAAAAACAAACAATGCATTACAGTAGTTGAACAGTCCGAGCCAGACCATTAATCCGGTTGTAGTGCCGTAGTATTAAGCTATGGGCTGAACTCAAGAGTGCTTCTTTCGGAGTTAGCGAACCCACTCTATAGCAATAAAACCGATGATACCTAACATCTTAAATTAACCGCGCCACCCACTCTGGCATCATTGTAAGAGTATCTTTAAGCCTGTGTTTTCAGCAATATATATTCCAATTCCTCGACCGGTATGGGTCTGCCGAACAAGTAGCCTTGAAATATTTTGCAGCCCAGGGATTTTAGAAGTTCATCCTGTTTGATGTCCTCAACACCTTCCGCGACTACGGTTATTTCCATTAACTTACCCAAGGTAATCACACTTTGGATAATATAGGCATCATTGTTATTTTCGATGATGTTATCCATAAAGCTTTTATCGATTTTGATCTGATCGAAGGGCAGGTTTTTCAGGTAACTGAGTGATGAATAACCGGTGCCGAAATCGTCCATGGCAAGAACAATTCCGATGGATTTTAGTTCAAGCATCTTTGCTATAGCCGTATCCATTTCTTTTAAGACCATGCTTTCGGTCAATTCCAGCTTTAGCTGTTTGGGTTCGACGGCATATTGGGCCATGATTTCCTGCACTTCATTGACGAAACCCGGTTGGTAGAACTGCTTGGCGCTAACGTTCACGGCAACACTTAAGTTCTGGGCCAAAGGCAGGTTTTTCCAAGCTTTGATTTGAGCGCAGGCCGTTTCCAATACCCAGCGCCCGATGATCAGGATCAGATCCGTTTCCTCGGCCAACGGAATAAACTGGACAGGAGAAATTAAGCCTAGTTCGGGATGATACCAGCGGATCAGCGCTTCTACGCCAATCATCCGGTTGTTGTGATCAACCTGCGGTTGATAGAAAAGTTGCAGTTGCTTGTTGTCGACAGCCTGCCGCAACGCGGATTCAAATTTTGTGCGTTGCTCCAATTCTTTTTGCATGGCAGGATCAAAAAAACGGTAGGTATTCTTGCCGCTCTTTTTGGCCGCATACATCGCAGTATCCGCCTGCGCCAACACGCTATCGGCGGTGGAGCCGGCATCGCAGAACAGCACTATGCCGATACTGCTGGAGCAGTTATGTACGACGCTGCTTAAAACATAAGGTTCCGCCAGGGCCGAAGCGATCTTTTCCGCAACTGTTTTTGCTTGAACAGCAGCGCTTTCAGACGTTGTACCAAGCTCGCCCAACAGCACGATAAATTCGTCTCCGCCTAATCGCGCCACCGTATCCGTTTCTCGTACACAGGCTTTTAATCTGTGCGCAACTTCGATCAGTAGTTCATCGCCTACGCCATGACCCTGAGTATCATTGAGTAACTTAAAATTATCCAGATCAAGAAATAGCAGCGCTCCGTAATTTTCGGTGCGTGCTTGAACGGCGATAGCATGATCCAGGCGCTCAGTCAAAAGACGCCGGTTCGCTAATTCCGTCAACGTGTCATAAAAAGCCAAGCTTTTAATTTTTTCTTCGGAGGCCTTGCGTTCGGTGATGTCCGTAAAATTTCCGACATAATGGGTAATGCATCCAAAATCGTCCTTGACCGCCGTTATAGCCAGCCATTTTGGATAGATATGACCGTCTTTATGACGATCCCATATTTCTCCCTCCCACTGGCCGTCGTTTTGTAAGGCGCAACGCATGGTGCGATAAAATTCCTGATCATGATGTCCGGATTTAAGAATGGAAGGTTTTTTGCCGATGACTTCCTCCGGCATGTAGCCGGTAATTTGGGTAAACGCTTGATTGACGCGCACAATAATTTCGCTGGCGTCGGTGATAGTGATGCCTTCCAGGGTCTCGAAAGCGGTAGCAGCAATGCGTAGTTCTTGTTTGGCGCGTTTGCGTTCGGTAATGTCCCTAAAGAAGCAGACAAAGTAACCGCCGTCTTCGTCTATGAACGAAGCATTGACCTCAACGTCCCATACGCTTCCATCCTTGCGCCGGTGCTGGGTTTCAAACATATCGGTGCCCTGGGCCATAATGTAACGAATATGTTCGGCCGTTTTTTCCGGCGATTCCTGCGCTTCCAGATCGGTGACTCGCATAACGACCAATTCCGTCTCTGAATATCCGGAAAGTCGGGTATAGGCAGGATTGGCTTCCAATAGCCGCCCCTCTCGATCTATTTGCCAGAAACCTTCTCCGGTAGTGCGAATGACCGAGTGGTATTTTCGATGCCGTTCGTAGAGTTCGTTGGTACGTTTGGTAATCTTTTGCTCCAACTCGTATTCGGATGCTTTTAGCTGGCTGAGGGTGCGGGCCATCTGCCCCGTCATACTATTGAATAGTTGCGACAACTCGGCGATTTCGCGATAGCCTGCTAAGGAAACCCGTTGCGTGAAATCTCCGCGAGATAAGGCCTGTGCCATATCAGCCAGCGCAATAATAGGTCTGGACATGCTCCTGCTAACCATTGCTGCAATTAACCAGGCACAACAAGCAAAAAAGAAGACCGCACCGCTTAGGCTTATAACTAATTTGCTCAACGGTTCAAAGGCTTCCGACTGATCGATATGCGCCATAATGCAGCCGCCGCCGATTTCCGGCACAAACCGAAAACCATGGATAACTGAAACACCGCGATAATCAAGGTTCAGTGTTTCGCCGCTCTCACTGTGTAAACAGTGTTGCATCGGTATGGCGGAAATGGGGTTGATGGTTCCTTGTTGAGAGGAATAGCGCGGCTTGGTGATGAATAGTCCCTGATTATCGGCCAGAAAGGTTTCTCCGGATTGCCCCAATACGCTGGAAACGGCAAAAATCTCTTGAAGATCCTGCCCAGGATACGTTGTTGCCAAGCTAAAGCCCGATGCCGAATCGGCAGCAATAAGCGATAGCAACGGAACGCCGTTTAAAGTAGAGATTGTCGCTATCTGTCCGGGCTGGAAGGCTTTGTTTAATTTATCGAACGGTATTGCATCTCTACCCCAAGTAAGATCGTTCTCGATTCCTGAGTGGAAAGTAAAGCCGACGATGTGATTGACGGCGGCGAACTGTTCCAGCTTGGCCTGGACGCAGCCATTGATGCCACCATCGCTGTAACGGCAGGTGGCAACTAATCTATCCAGCAAAGCTTTGCTACGCTCGTTGTCTCTGTGCAAGCGCATACGTAGCTCTTCGTAGCGCGCATCGGCTATATGTCCTACATCCTTGATGCGATTTTCTCTGATGTCGTTGTATACGAACCAGTATGCTGTTGCACCTATTAATCCGGTGGGCAGCAGAATGCACAATAACAGCGTAACAGTTAAATGTGTTTTTATTGATTTCATTCCCATATCTTGCTTATTTTATGTAACCTTTTCAAAATATAAACAAAATAGCCATCGCGCACTTATTGCGGATTCGTACAGTTTTAAGTGTAACATCTTGAAAGCGAATTATAGGTATAGTTTCCATTAATCGAATAGAAACTAAGAAAACTCATACGATGGTTAACTGAAGCAACGCATTGTCCACGAAAGCCACAAAAAGCACGAAAAAAGCTGTACTGGCTTATGCCGGACTTGAACTTGAAGAGCGGAATCTTGAGCGTGGATGATAGTCTACTGGACAAATCCTATCGTCAGTTTATGGCCTTGGTCGGTCATTTTTGGTCAGGCAAGCATCATCGCACCGTTAAAAGCATCAACCTAATACCCCTTACACCGATAGCCACGGCCAACACCAACCGGTTAATTTTCGTGGCTATGACAAGGCGGAAAACAAAACCAAGAATGACTATTTCCAGGGCATGCCGGCCGAGGTGCTGGCGTGGGAGCTTGAACCAACCAGCTTTGGTGACCGGAGACAGTGGGTACAGTTGCGTAAGCAATCTTAAACTGATTAAAAACCATCAGCCAGGATTGCTCTTTGCACTGGAAAGCGGCCGCTTGGTCTCGGTTCATGGCGGCAAGTTCAACAACTGGATATTCCAGAGCACGGCTTAGTGGTTTGGCCCTGTGAAATTGTTTCGGACGCCGTTAAAAGACCCACTGCGCCATTACATCTGTTCATTAGTCGACGAGGAACAGCTCAGGTCTTTTGATCGCAAAGCCTTTGCCGAACAACATGACCGGCACTGGCAGATTGAGCAATATCACTGTGCGCTTAGGCAGGTCTGCAACATCGAGCACTTTTCAAGTGCGCCGCAAAGGAGCGATAAAAAACCATCTGTTTACCGCGATTTGCGGCTTTGTCCAGCTACAAAAACTCAGGGAATAGCCTATTTGAACCCAGAGTTTCAGCTTGTCGTCAAGGTGTAAGTTCTATATTTAAAGAGAACATTATTCGTGATGTCTCTTAAACTTTCTAGTTCGATCGTTTGGGGACGGTATTAATCAACAGTCCATTGCACCAAGCCGCCATATGAAGTGGCGATAACGATCAGGCCAAAGATTATGCGGTACCACGCAAAAATAATGAAATCGTGATGGCTGATATAGCGCAATAACGCTTTGATTGCCAGTAACGCACTGAGAAACGCGGCAATCAGTCCTGCGGAAAAATACGGGACATCGGTTGCTAAATCCAGCAACTCGCGGTGCTTATATAAATCATAAAGACTGGCAACCACCAGCGTGGGAATTGCCAGGAAGAATGAGAATTCAGTTGCGGCTTTACGCGATAGTCCGAATAGCAGGCCGCCAATGATGGTAGCTCCTGATCGTGACGTTCCTGGGATTAGTGCAAAAGCTTGTGCAAAACCGAGTTTTAAGGCATCCAGTGGACTTAAATCTTCAACTTCGTGAATGCGGATTTTATGCTCTCGTTTTTCCGCCCAAATAATTACAAATGCCCCAATAATAAAAGCCAAAGCGACAGGGATAGGTTTGAATAATACGGCTTTGATGTATTTGCCGAACAGTAAACCCAGGCTCGCTAGCGGCAGGAACGCAATTATCAGGTTGAAAGTGAATTTTTGTGCCTGCGGCTGATTGGGCAAACCAATAATGACAGCAGCGATTTTAGCGCGATATTCCCAACACACTGCCAAAATAGCGCCAACCTGAATAACAATTTCAAATAACTTGCCTTTGTCGTCATTAAAATTCAGCAAGTCGCCAACCAAAATTAAATGCCCTGTGCTGGAAATGGGTAAGAATTCGGTCAGACCCTCAACAATGCCCAGAATGATAGTTTTAATCGTTAATATAAGATCCATAATGTAAAGTCCATGATTTATCGGTAAGGAGGGGGATTTGGTAAAAAACAACGTAAATGCTCTGGTTTAGAGCGGTGTTACTATAATAAACCGCGATGTCGCAAAAAAACAAACGTCCGCCGAGTAAAGCTCGAATTCGTCATCCTGAATTCAGTAACAAGATGGTCAAAATGGCTGTTTTGCCCCCTTTGCATTGTTTATACTATGCGCAATAATTCGACCATTTCTGGCCTTGCTTTCACTATTTCAGTAAAATATCGGTTTTTGACCGTATTGACAGATATTTTCTAGTGCATATCTGCATTCTCCATATATGGAGAATGCAGAAAATAAGGCGCCCAAAAGAGACGCTTTAGACAATGCATGAAAAATGTCGATGCTATTCTTTTGTACCCTACAGGTGCCCAACCTACATTTTTAATCCATGTATATTCGCCGTAACAGGATCAATCAATGACCAATAGTTTAATCTCAAAAATCACCGGACAGAATGACATCGATCCAGCAGAAACCAGGGAGTGGATTGAAGCACTGCAAGCCGTGCTGGAACACGACGGCAGCGAACGTGTGCATTTCCTGATTGAGCAATTGGTATCGGTAACCCGAAAAGCCGGATTCGATATTCCTTTTAGTGCTAACACTCCCTACGTCAATACTATTCCTGTTGAACAACAGGCTCAGTTTCCCGGTGACGTTAATATAGAGCACAATATTCGCGCTTATGTCCGCTGGAATGCGATGATGATGGTGTTGAGAGCGAATAAGCATACTAACGTCGGCGGCCATATCGCCAGCTTTGCATCAGCAGCTACTTTATATGATGTCGGCTATAACCATTTCTGGCATGCGCCTTCGGAGCACCACGACGGTGATTTGATTTTTACCCAAGGCCATTTAACGCCAGGGGATTATGCCCGTGCGTTTTTGCAGGGACGATTAACACTAGAGCAGATGGATAACTTCCGCCAGGAAGTTGATGGCAATGGCTTACCGTCTTATCCTCACCCTTGGTTAATGCCGGATTTCTGGCAATTTCCGACGGTATCCATGGGGCTTGGGCCGATTATGGCCATTTATCAAGCGCGCTTTATGCGCTACTTGGAGGATCGTGGCCTTGCTGTTACCTCGGAGCGTAAGGTTTGGAGCTTTCTGGGTGATGGTGAAACTGATGAGCCTGAATCATTGGGCGCGATTGGCATGGCCGGACGGGAAAAACTGGACAATCTTATTTTTGTTATCAACTGCAATCTGCAGCGTCTGGACGGGCCTGTGCGTGGTAATGGCAAGATTATTCAGGAACTGGAAAGTGAATTTCGCGGAGCTGGTTGGAATGTAATCAAATTAGTTTGGGGACAGCGCTGGGATGCATTGTTGGCCCGCGATAAAGATGGATTGCTGGCGGCTCGCATGATGTCCTGCGTCGATGGTGACTATCAAACCTTTAAAGCTAAAGATGGCGCTTACGTGCGCGAACATTTCTTTAATACTCCTGAATTAAAAGCCATGGTTTCCGATTGGTCCGATCGCGATATTTGGGAGCTGAATCGCGGCGGACATGATGCTGTTAAGGTTTTTGCCGCTTTCCATGCAGCGGTGAATCATAAAGGACAGCCTACTGTCATTCTGGCTAAAACTATTAAAGGGTACGGCATGGGTGCATCAGGCGAAGCCCAAAATATTTCGCACCAACAGAAGAAAATGAGCACCAGTTCGCTGAGTAACTTTCGCGATCGTTATGCCTTGCCGGTAACTGATGAGGAAATGCAAGACTTGCCTTATCTCAGCTTTGCAGAAGGTTCGAAAGAACTGGCTTATATGCAGCAGCGCCGTACTGATCTGGGTGGGCCTTTGCCTGCCAGAAGGGCAAAATCCTATGCGCTGGATGTTCCGGTATTAAGCGATTTCAAAGCACTGCTGGAAGCCAGTGGCGAAGGGCGCGAAACTTCTACTACGATGGCATTCGTGCGTCTGCTTAATATCCTGACCAAAGATGAAAATATCGGTAAGCGCATCGTGCCGATTGTTCCAGATGAATCAAGAACTTTCGGTATGGAAGGTATGTTCCGGCAGTTGGGTATCTGGTCTCAAGTAGGGCAGTTGTATACCCCGCAAGATGCCGATCAGTTAATGTTCTACAAGGAAGACAAACACGGGCAGGTTTTACAGGAAGGTATTAATGAAGCAGGCGGTTTGTGCGACTGGATTGCCGCCGGTACTTCGTATTCAACCCATAACGTGCCGATGATTCCGTTTTTTATTTACTATTCGATGTTCGGCTTCCAGCGTGTCGGCGACCTGATCTGGGCGGCAGCGGATCAGCGTACTCGCGGCTTCCTGATGGGCGGCACGGCAGGTAGGACCACATTGAATGGCGAAGGCCTGCAACATGAAGACGGACACAGCCATTTGATGTCGGCAACCGTACCTAATTGCGTTTCCTATGACCCGACCTACGCGTATGAATTGGCGGTTATTATCCAGGACGGTTTGCGACGCATGTATGTTGAACAGGAAGATGTTTTCTATTACATCACCGTAATGAACGAAAATTACGCGCATCCTGCGATGCCTAAAGGCGCTGAGCTGGATATACTGAAAGGCATGTACAGTTTCAAAAAAGGCGCTAAAAAGAAAGGACCTCGCGTACAGTTATTAGGCTCGGGAACGATTTTCCGCGAAGTTGAAGCGGCTGCCGAATTGTTACGCAACGATTGGGGCGTCGAAGCCGATTTGTGGAGTTGCACCAGCTTTACCGAACTGGCCAGAAACGGCCAATTCTGCGAGCGTTGGAATCGTCTCCATCCGACCGAAACACCGAAGCAATCGCATGTTGCGCATTGTCTTGCCGGTGCTGAAGGTCCTGTTATTGCCGCCAGCGATTATACCCGCGCTTTTGCCGAACAGATTCGCAGTCTTATTTCCGCCCCTTATACCGTGCTGGGTACCGATGGTTTCGGACGTTCCGATACGCGCGAAAACCTGCGCCGGTTTTTTGAGGTGGACCGTTACCATGTAGCGATTGCTGCGCTAAAGAGCTTGGCGGACTTAGGTCAGTTCGATGCCGCCAAAGTGGATGTGGCTATTGCCAAATATGGTATTAACCCTGAAGCAGCAGCTCCCTGGCTAATCTAACGGAAGGATATAAGATGGCTTTTTTAATTGAAATTAAGGTTCCTGATGTCGGCAATGCAGCAGATATCGATGTTGTAGACGTATTGGTTAAACCGGGAGATGAAGTAAAGTTGGAGCAAACGCTGGCTGTGCTTGAAACCGATAAGGCCAGTATGGATTTACCGGCAAGTGCGGCCGGTACAGTGCAAGAAGTCTTTATCAAGCCCGGCGATAAAGTTTCTGAAGGTACATTGATTGCGACGGTATCGGCAAGCACTGAGACAGTTAGTGCTGCACCGGAACAACCACAACAAGCAGCTGCGCCAGCACCGGTGGAGAAAGCGCCGGAGCCCGTCAAGGAGGCGGTCGTTGCAGCGCCCGAACCGGCTGTTGTCAAACCTGAGCCTGTGCTGGAAGTTTCCACTAATAATGTCTCGATTCATCCTGCTCATGCGACACCCGCTGTCCGTCTTTTTGCCCGCGAACTGGGCGTTGATATACATAAAATTACAGTCGGTACCGGCCGTAAGGGACGCATTTTAAAAGATGACGTGAAAAGCTTCGTCAAGAAAGTCATGGCTGAGGGCGTGGCTCAAAACGGCAGCGGAATCCCGGCAATGCCGAGCATCGACTTTTCACAGTTCGGCGATATAGAAGAGCAGAAGCTTGGCAAGATCAAACGGCTGACCGGACAGAACCTAAGCCGCGTTTGGCTGAACCTGCCGATGGTTACTTATCATGAGGAAGCGGACATTACCGAAATGGAAGCCTTCCGCAATACGCTGAACGCTGAAAAATCCAAGGACGATGTCAAGCTTACCGGTCTGGTCTTTATTATCAAGGCATTGGTTGCGGCCATGCAGCAGTTCCCGCAGTTCAATGCTTCATTATCTGCCGATGGCGAAAAATTAATACTCAAGAAATATTTCAATATCGGCATAGCTGTCGATACACCCAATGGTCTGGTGGTGCCGGTGTTACGCGATGTCAACCGTAAAGGCATCAATGAATTGTCTGCCGAATTGGCTGAAACAAGTAACCGGGCGCGTCTGGGTAAGTTGATGCCTGCCGAGATGCAAGGCGGATGCATCACTATTTCCAGTCTAGGCGGTATCGGCGGCACGGCTTTTACGCCTATCGTCAACGCTCCGGAAGTGGCTATACTGGGCGTTACCCGGGCTAAAATGCAACCGGTATGGGACGGTAAGGAATTTGTGCCGCGCCTGATGTTGCCGCTCGATCTGACTTACGATCATCGAGTTATTGATGGTGTGGAAGGCGCCCGTTTCATGGCTGCTATCAAACAGTATTTGGGCGATATTCGCCGCTTGTTACTTTAATCAGGAGCAGAATATGGATGCTAAGCCAGCGATTAATGAATCTAACATACATGCCGAAGTCCTGGTGTTGGGCGGCGGCCCCGGCGGTTATACGGCGGCATTTCGCGCGGCCGATTTAGGCAAGCAAGTTGTATTAATTGAGCGCCATCCCGCTCTCGGCGGGGTGTGCCTGAATGTCGGCTGTATTCCGTCCAAGGCGCTGCTGCATGTCGCACAGATTGTTCATGAAGCCGAGGAATTTGAACAGCATGGTCTCAGTTACGGCAAACCGGCTTTTGATATCGACAAGATCCGTGCCTGGAAAGAAAGTGTCACAAAATCATTGGTTGATGGTTTGGGCCGTTTAGCCAAGCAGCGTAAGATTACTGTGGTCCAGGGTACAGGAAGTTTTACTTCGGATCATACGGTTGAGGTGAAAACCGAAACAGGCGTGCAAAACATCAGCTTTGACCAGGCGATTATAGCTGCCGGTTCACACGCCACTAAAATTCCTGTTTTTCCGAATGATGATCCGCGTTTATGGGATTCGACCGACGCGCTCCAATTAAAAGAAATTCCGAAGAAACTGTTGATCGTCGGTGGCGGCATTATCGGTTTGGAAATGGCTACGGTTTACCATGCGCTTGGATCGGAAATCAGTGTAGTCGAATTGATGGATCAGATTATTCCGGGTTGCGATAATGATTTGGTTACTCCGTTGTTCCGACGTATTAAAAAGCAATATAAAAACATTTGGCTGGAAACACGCGTCACCTCAATTGAAAAGCACGATGACGGCCTGAAAGTTTCCTTTGAAGGCAAAAGTGCGCCGGATTCGGTCATATTTGATGCGGTCTTGGTTGCTGTAGGGCGCAAACCTAACGGTAAATTGATCGGTGCTGAGCTGGCAGGTGTTAATGTCGATGAACTTGGGTTTATTGCTGTCGATAAGCAGCAGCGTACTAACGTTTCGCATATCTTTGCGATAGGCGATATAGCCGGAAATCCGATGCTGGCGCATAAGGCTTCTCATGAAGGCAAAGTTGCCGCCGAAGTTGCTGCCGGTTTAAAGGCCGGGTTCGATGCCTTAACGATTCCGGCTGTTGCCTATACCGATCCTGAAGTGGCCTGGATGGGGCTAACTGAAAATCAGGCTAAACAGCAAGGCATAGATTATGATAAGGCGGCTTTCCCTTGGGCGGCTAGCGGACGTTCATTAAGCTTGGGACGCAAGGAAGGCTTAACAAAGATACTTTGTGAAAAGGGAAGCGGTCGAATTCTTGGTGCAGGCATGGTCGGCCCTAATGCCGGTGAATTAATTGCTGAAGCCGTGCTGGCTTTGGAAATGGGTGCCGACGCCGAAGATATCGGCTTGACTGTTCACCCGCATCCCTCTTTATCCGAGACTTTCGCTTTCGCTGCCGAAATGATCACCGGCTCGATTACCGATCTTTATATTAAAAAGTAAGCTATAGACATATTGCCTACAGGGAGGTAGGCAACAGGTTCCGTTTTTGATATTGAATTTTTTCTTTAGCAGAGAGCAAGATTTTCAGTGGTTTTGGAAAATAAATAAATTCTTGCTCAATTTAGAACCTGTGTAAAATATTTAAAGAGCTGCATCTATTACGTAATCCTGGAAAAAATACTATTCTTCTTCATTGCCCAAGTTAAGAATACGCGAATATTTTGGTTATGTAATGTCCCTGTTTATACCCAAAGGGCATAAGTTTCGTTTGAGCAGACAAGCTGCTCAACTCAGCTTTATATAACAGTACGCAAAGGAGCGTGAGCGGAAGTTTTACAGTATGAGCCGTACAAATTTTTAATTCTCAATCAAATATTATTTTCTCAGTCCAGCAGGATAATCGAGCACCTAAATGAAAACCAAGATAGTCACTGTCATTGCACTCGCTCTAATCGTATTTATTAATTTCAGTATTTGGAGTTACGTTAACAATCCCCTGCAATTGCAACCTTGGACCAAAACCACGATGGGCGTCACTTTCGACCCTATGAGGAAACAGGATACGCAAACAAGCAATACCTTTCCCAGCGAAGCCGATATCGATCATGATTTAAGCTTGCTGGCCAATAAAGTTCACGCTGTTCGTACATACAGCGTACTTAAGGGCTTAGATAAAGTTCCTGAGCTAGCCGCCAAGCATAATTTAAATACCACCGTGGGAGCTTGGATTGACGGTAATCTTGAAAAGAATCGGCAAGAAATAGAAACTTTAATTAACGTCAGTAAGCAGAATAATCCCAACATCGTCCGCGTGATGGTGGGCAACGAGGTTTTACTGCGTGCCGAAATTCCCCCTGAGCAATTGGTTGAATATATTCGGGAAGTAAAAAAGAACACCTGGCGCCCGGTCAGTACATCTGAAACATGGGCTGAATGGATGAGGCATCCTGAGCTTGTTGATGAAGTCGATTTTATAGCGGTACATATTCTGCCTTACTGGGAAGGTATTGCGGCCGAAGATGCGGTTGATTATGTTTTTGACCGTTATCATGCCGTGCAAAAAGCTTATCCTAATAAACCTATTGTTATCACCGAGGTCGGTTGGCCTTCGGATGGCCAACCGTTTAAACATGCAACCGCATCAATATCCAATCAAGCAAAGTTTTTACGCGAGTTCCTTAATCGCGCGGACGCGGAAAAAGTCACTTACTATATCGTAGAGGCGTTTGACCAACCTTGGAAAATGTCTTTGGAAGGCTCAGCTGGCGCCTACTGGGGCATCTTTAATGCGGATCGGCAACCAAAGTATCCGATGGATAGTGATGTTATTGCCATGCCGAATTGGGAAAACTGGGCTACCGGTGCGGCTGTTTTCAGTGTCGTGTTAATGGCTCTATTTTTATTTACCCGTAGCAGTATGAAGTTGCCCGGTTTACTGTTTTTTGGATTGATTGCGAACCTTGCTGCGTCAACGATTTTTTGGTCGATGTCGATTGGCGCCCAGCAATATCAAACTAACATTACTATAGTTTTCTGGGGCATCCTGGTATTGATGCAGGTCATGGCTGCGGTCATCTTGTTAATAGAAAGTTTGGAAATAGCCGAAGTTATCTGGCATCGAAAAACAGCCAGGACTTTTCAGCCGCTTACGCCATCTCCCGATTTTAAATATCCCAAGGTATCTTTGCATTTACCTATCCATAATGAGCCGCCGGAAATGGTGCGTATGACGCTGGAGGCTCTGAACAAGGTAGATTATCCTAATCTGGAAGTGCTGGTGATGGATAACAACACTAAAGATCCGGCGGTCTGGGAACCGGTAAAAGTGGACTGCGAACGTCTGGGGCCAAAATTCAGGTTTTTCCATCTGGAAAACTGGCCCGGCTTTAAAGCGGGTGCGATTAATCATGCGCTTGAACAAACTGCTCCCGATGCTGAGATTATCGCCGTTATCGACAGCGATTATATTTTATCTCCAGACTGGCTTAACTGTATGGTGCCTTATTTCGATAATGAAAATGTCGGCTTTATACAGTCGCCTCAGGATTATCGCGACCGCGACCAAAGCGCCTTTAAGTCTTTTTGTTACTGGGAATATGCCGGCTTTTTCAACATCGGCATGGTGCAACGGAACGAATATAACGCCATTATTCAGCACGGTACTATGACCATGATCAGAAAGTCCGCGTTGCTGGAAGTGGGCAAATGGTCGGAATGGTGTATCTGTGAAGACAGCGAGTTAGGTTTGCGCTTGTATGAGGCAGGTTATGATTCGGTTTATGTCAAAGATTCATTCGGACGCGGGGTCATGCCCGATACCATGTCAGGCTACATGACTCAACGCTATCGTTGGGTCTATGGCGCTATGCAAATTATCAAGGCGCACTGGCGCAACTTTTTGCCTTCTAAAGAGCCTAAGCTGACTCCAGCCCAGAAGTATTATTTTATTGCCGGATGGTTGCCATGGTTTTCAGATGCATTGGCTTTAGTATTTACCATGACTAGTTTGATTCTGACTGCGGTAATTCTTTACGATCCGATACATAGTGAACTTCCGGCCAATGCATTTTTATTGCCGACTGTCGGTATCTTCAGCTTTAAAATTATCCGGGGTTTATGGTTATATCAAGCTCGTGTTCCTTGTTCCGTCTGGCAATCGTTAGGCGCATCGCTGTCGGGATTGTCCTTAACACATACCGTTGCGAAAGGCACCATACAAGGTCTGTTTACGTCGGGCAAGCCGTTTATGCGTACGCCCAAGTTTGAACAACACGGCGCTTTATTAGCCGGTTTGTTCACCATACGCCAAGAATTGATGCTGCTGACGCTGTTAAGCGTGGCGATTGGTATGATGGCTTCGCTGGAGCATTTTGATAATTTTAGCGGCAGATTATGGATAGCTATTCTTTCTGTGCAGGCGGTTCCTTATGTTGCTGCGTTGTTGACGGTATTGATCAGCATAGCACCGGACTATAAAACCGAGCCGGTTGTGAAAAAATCGGTTGCTAAATCAAAGTCCAAGAAGAAAAAGAAGTAGTATCAACTTTAATTCAGTATCACGAAGACACGAAGCAAGTTTCGTGTCTTCGATCTTATCAAGTTGTTTATCTTAAACAACTTTCATCGTTATGCCTGGGATTGTTTATCCGTGTGCTGATTGGCGTAACCTGCATACAACTGTATACATCTGCGGCTAGAAAATCAGTCATCTCGACAGCTGTGCTTTTTTTATCAAGCCAGCGGCTGTAATCGCTGGGTACGATAATAACCGGCATTCGATTATGAATAGGCGATATTTTTTCATCGGCAGCGGTGGTTAAAATCGTGCATGAATAAACCGTTTCCTGGTCATGTTGCCATTGTTCCCATAAGCCGGCAAAGGCGAACAAAGCATTATCCGGTTTGTGTATATGGTAAGGTTGTTTGCCTTTTATCGCTAGGGATGGTGTGTATGCCGCAAGCCTGTCTGGGACAGGCGCGGCGTCAGCCGATTGCCATTCAAAAAAGCCGGTAGCAGGGATCAGACAGCGCCGGTGCCGATAAGCATTTTTAAACGATGCTTTTTCAGTTATGGTTTCCGCTCTGGCATTGATTAAGCGGCTGGAAATTGCACGGTCTTTTGCCCACGATGGAATTAATCCCCAGTGTAGATTAACGGCCTTGTTGCTACCGTTTTCCAATTCTACGATAGTAAGAATTTTTTGCCCCGGCGGAATATTGTAGTCAGGATTGTGTGGAGGTAAACTCAGCAATCCAAAATGACCCATAATTTGTTGCCTGGTGGCAATCAAGTTATAACGTCCACACATATATGCGCCTCGAACTGATAACGCTGGAGAAAACTTTCAATCCGTCGATTCTAACAAGAATTGATGACCCGCTGCTTACGCAATACCAAATCGAGCTGTGGATGAAACGGGATGATTTACTGCATCCAGTCATTTCCGGTAATAAATGGCGAAAGCTTAAATATATACTTGATCATGCTCTGACATTAGGGGCGGATACTCTGATCAGCATGGGCGGTGCTTATTCCAATCATTTGCATGCTTTGGCTTATGCCGGTAAGGTGTTAGGATTAAAAACTGTCGGGTTTGTTCGTGGCGAGCGACCTGAAGTACTGACTCCGACTTTGCAAGACATGGCAAAATGGGGAATGGAGCTGAAATTTGTATCTCGCGCTGATTACAGGCAATTCAGACAATATAAAAGTTGGTGCGATTTGCCCGGCTTAAAGCCTAGGCAGTATTGGGTGCCGGAAGGCGGGGCGCAGGTCTTAGCGTTGAAAGGCGAATCTGAGCTCGTTACCGAGATAGAGATTCCATGCGATACACTTTGCGTACCCTCTGGAACCGGAACGACTTTGGCGGGCATTATTGACGCGGTTCCTGAGCAGGTATCGGTATTGGGATTTGCCGCATTAAAAAATGCCGGTTTTTTAAAGGCGGAGGTTGAAAGCATGTTGTCACAATCCCGTAATAACTGGCGGATAAACTTGGATTACCATTTCGGTGGCTTCGCTAAAACCAATGCCGAACTGAATGCATTTATTGAAGACTTTGAATTAAAAACCACAATTCCTCTTGAACCTGTTTATACCGGCAAAATGATGTATGCCGTCTACGATTTAATCAAAAAACACTATTTTAAGCCCGGTCAGCGTATTATTGCAGTGCATACCGGAGGCTTGCAGGGGAAAAGAGGGTTTAGTTAATGCGCATTAAAACACAATATCAATTGATTTTGAATCTGAGCACAGCATGGACATAAACGAAACAGAAGAAATAATCGATCTTCAAAAACCGGATCTATACATTAATCGTGAACAGAGTCTATTGGAGTTCAATAAGCGGGTTCTGGCGCAAGCAAAAGATGAGAGAGTGCCGTTGCTTGAGAGACTTAATTATTTGTGTATCTCTTGCTCTAATCTTGACGAGTTTTTTGAGGTTCGTGTAGCCAGTGTTATTCAGATGGCGACCATCGATCCAAAAGCCGTCGGTCCGGATGGATTAACGCCTAATGAACAGTTGGAGCTGATTGCTGTTCATGCTCATCAACTGGTTGACGAGCAATATAACGTTCTTAACGAGGTTCTGATTCCAAAGTTGGCTGAAGAAAATATTCACTTCATTCGCCGTAAGGAATGGAGCGAAGCGCAGCAAAGATGGCTGGAAGCCTATTTTAATGATGAGTTATTGCCGATTTTAACACCAGTCGGACTGGATTCCGCTCATCCGTTCCCGCGTATCCTCAACAAGAGTTTAAATTTTATTATTTCTTTGACCGGAAAAGATGCGTTCGGCAGAAATAGCGGTCGAGCTATTTTACAGGCACCCAGGGCGCTACCACGCATCATTCAATTGCCTGCCGAGGAAACCGGTAGCGGACCGGCGGATTTTGTATTTTTATCATCGATTATTCATGCGTTTGTAGATCAGCTATTTAATGGAATGAATGTTAAAGGCTGCTATCAATTTAGGGTCACCAGAAACAGTGACTTTTTTGTTGATGATGATGCTATTGACGATTTATTGCTTGCTGTGGAAGGCGAGCTGGCCATGCGTAATTATGGTGATGAAGTTCGTCTGGAGATTGATGCCAAATGTCCGGATGAAACAGTTACGTTTTTGCTGGAACGTTTTGAAATGAGTCGTGATCGATTGTTCTTGGTGCACGGTCCTGTTAACTTGAACAGGATTCAGGAAATCAACGGCCTGGTCGGTCGGCCTGATCTTAAATTTCCTTCGTTTAAGCCTGTTGTGCCGCAACAGCTGGAGCGCAGCAAAGACATATTTGCTGCGATTAAGCGCCATGATATTTTGCTGCATCACCCGTTTGAATCCTTTTCGCCGGTCGTTGAGTTTATTCGTCAGGCGGCGGATTCTCCTGACGTTTTGGCTATCAAGCAGACGCTCTACCGTACCGGAGCGGATTCGCCCATCGTCGCAGCGTTAATAAAGGCAGCGAGAGCCGGAAAGGTCGTAACAGTCGTTATTGAATTAAGAGCCCGGTTTGATGAAAAAGCTAATATTGACCTGGCTTCCAAATTACAAGAAGCGGCGGTGCATGTGGTTTACGGCGTAGTGGGCTATAAAACTCACGCCAAAATGTGTCTGGTATTGAGAAGGGAAGGTAAGCAATTGCGTAATTATGTGCATGTGGGTACCGGAAATTATCATCCGAAAACTGCACAAATCTATACGGATTATGGATTATTTTCCTGCGATAAAGAGCTGGGAGAGGATGTACGACGCGTATTTGCGCAGTTGACCAGCTTAGGAAAGGTCACCAAGTTGAATAAATTATTGCAATCGCCGTTCACTTTGCACAGTGGATTAATGGAGAAAATTGAGAGGGAAATATTTCACGCCAAGAACGGAAGGCCGGCAAAAATAATCATTCAAGTGAACGCAGTTGTTGAAGAACAGTCTATTCGTGCTCTTTACCGCGCATCACAGGCTGGGGTTGAAGTTAAATTAATTGTCAGGGGTGTATGTTGTCTAAAGCCTGGCGTTCCTGGCGTATCTGAAAATATAGAAGTGCGATCTATTATTGGGCGATTTTTAGAGCATGCACGGGTTTATGCATTTGAGAATGGCGGTGATAGGGAGGTTTATGCATCCAGTGCGGATCTGATGAATCGCAATATGTTTCGGCGAGTTGAAATATGTTTTCCAATTGAGAGTAAGAGATTGCAAAATCGGATATTGCAGGATCTGAATTTGTATTTAAAAGACAATACTCAGGCTTGGATTTTACAGCCTGACGGAAGCTACCGACAAATGCAAAGAATCGACAATGAAGAGCCGGTTCAAGCCCAGACTACGCTTATGCAGGAATTTCAATGACTATGGTGCGGGATATTGCCCAGTTAGGAGCAAAGGTACTCAGGCAAAAAGCCGGAGCTGTCGCTGATGTGAATGATGTTGAGATTCGGCAAATAATCGAAGCAATGCATAATACTCTGGCAGCAACCCAAGGTGTTGGTATTGCGGCGCCTCAGATCGGTGAATCAAAACAGATTATTATCGTTGCTTCACGGCCTACGCCTCGCTATCCGTCAGCACCATTAATGGAACCGACGGTGATGATTAATCCTCGTTTTGAGGTGTTATCGGAAGTGCAGGAAAAAGGTTGGGAGGGTTGTTTAAGTATTCCTGGGATACGTGCTTTAGTGCCGAGGTATCAGGAAATAATCATTTATTACACCGATCAGCACGGTGGTTTGGTATCGTCAAAGCTAAGCGGGTTTGTGGCGAGGGTTTTCCAGCACGAAGTTGATCATCTTAAGGGTAAAACTTATTTAGACCGGGTTGTTGATAATACGGATATTTTTTCAGAAAGTGAATATGTTAAATTAATTAATAGCATACATTGATGAGAGAGCTTCGGTCACGCCGGTGGCTATTATTTCCGGAGTGTTTTGAAACTTTCTTTATGTATCTAGCTAAGTTTGTGTGCGGGCAATGATGCTTTATGAAAAACAAGCATACTATCATCTGACAGACTTCTGTTGTTAAAAATCCGCTTATGTTATAATTGGCAACTTTAACTATTAGGACATTACATATGGCAAAAGAAGATCAAATTGAAATGGAAGGAAAGGTAATTGATACTCTCCCAAACACTATGTTCCGCGTTGAGCTGGAAAATGGTCATATTGTGACGGCACATATTTCTGGGAAAATGCGTAAGCATTATATTCGTATTCTTACCGGGGACAGCGTTAAAGTTGAAATGACTCCTTATGATTTAACCAAAGGTCGTATTACGTTCCGTATGCGTTAATCCTGTGAATGCAGGATTAACGCAAATTCCTTGAATAGCTAGCCAGCTCGACTGTCGTGTTAAAAATTGGTTTCAGAAACAGTCAAGTCAGCGCTTTCTATAGCGAAGTTCAGCTCATTATCCTTCACGTAAATTCGCACATGTCCGCCGTGCGCCAATTCGCCAAACAGTAAGTCGTTAGCTAGAGGTTTTTTGATTTTCTCTTGAATGAGCCGTGCCATCGGTCTAGCTCCCATTTTGGGGTCGCAGCCGTTTTCGGCCAGCCATAACCGGGCATCGGGATCCAATGCCAGTGTGACATGCTTGTCTGCCAGCAAGGCTTCCAGTTCAAAGATAAATTTATCAACCACATGCCCGACAATTGAAATATCCAATGGTTTAAATTGAATAATAGCGTCGAGACGGTTGCGGAACTCAGGCGAAAAGCCTTTTTCGATAACCTTCATGCTGTCGGTAGCGTGGTCTTGCTGTGTGAAACCAATCGAAGCGCGGCTGCCTTCTTCCGCTCCTGCGTTAGTGGTCATCACCAAGATGATGTTACGGAAGTCTGCTTTTCGACCGTTATTATCAGTTAACGAGCCATGATCCATCACTTGCAATAACAGGTTAAACACATCAGGGTGAGCTTTTTCCAATTCGTCCAATAACAAAACTGCATGAGGATGCTTAGTTACCTGTTCGGTTAATAAGCCGCCTTGATCAAAACCGACATAACCTGGAGGTGCGCCAATCAATCTGGAAACGGTATGTCGTTCCATGTACTCTGACATGTCGAAGCGAATCAATTCGACGCCCAGCACCTTAGCCAGTTGTCGTGTTACTTCGGTTTTACCTACCCCGGTTGGTCCTGCAAACAGAAATGAGCCAATAGTCTTCTGTGAATCCCTTAAGCCCGCACGCGATAATTTTATCGCTGATGACAGGGCTGAAATTGCTTCGTCTTGTCCAAACACCAACATCTTCAGGTTTTTTTCCAAGTTGCTGAGTTTGTCAATATCATTGGAAGATACTGATTTTGCAGGCACTCTGGCTATTTTAGAGACTATTTCCTCGATTTCGGCAACGTCGATAAGTTGTTTGCGATCAGCCTCAGCAGTCATGCGTTGTTTAGCCCCCGCTTCATCGATAACATCGATGGCTTTATCGGGTAAATGTCGATCGGTAATATAGCGATCGGCCAACTCTGCCGCTACACGTAATGCATCAGGGGAATATTTAACTTCATGATGTTCTTCGAAACGCGATTTAAGGCCTTTTAAAATTAAGACGGTATCTTCGACAGACGGCTCAAGCACATCGACTTTTTGGAATCTACGCGCCAATGCGTGGTCTTTTTCAAAAACCCCGCGATACTCTTGATAAGTGGTAGAGCCGATGCAACGCAGCTGGCCGGAAGCCAAGGCCGGCTTAATCAGATTCGATGCATCCATTACTCCGCCGGAGGCAGAGCCAGCGCCGATAATAGTGTGGATTTCATCAATAAACAGAATCGAGTCAGGTTCCTTATTAAGCTGATTCAAAAGTGCTTTAAGCCGTTTTTCAAAGTCTCCCCGATATTTGGTACCGGCAACCAGCGCACCCAAGTCCAGCGAATAAATCACACTGTTCATTAGCACGTCCGGAACTTGTTCTTCAACAATCCGTTTCGCTAAACCCTCTGCGATAGCGGTTTTGCCGACTCCCGCTTCTCCAACTAATAAAGGATTGTTTTTTCGGCGACGGCAGAGCGTCTGAATGGTGCGCTCAACTTCCAAGTCTCGGCCGATTAACGGGTCGATTCGACCCTTCGAAGCTTCTTCATTCAGATTAGTGGTGTATTTGTCCAACGGACTACCGGCAGCTTCAGCATCAGGATTGTTTGACTCTGCTGACCGGCTGTTTGACGAGTCGTTTTCAGGATCAATTTTTGAAATGCCGTGAGCCAGATAATTGACAACATCCAGTCTTGAAATATCCTGTTTATTTAACAGGTAAACCGCGTGAGAATCCTGTTCGCTGAATAAGGCTACAAACAAGTTGGCGCCGGAAACTTCTTTTTTATCAGATGCCTGTACATGAAAGACAGCGCGTTGAAGCACTCTTTGAAATCCCAAGGTAGGTTGGGTTTCTCGCTGAATGCCCATTGGAATTAGCGATGTGGTTTCATCAATAAATTGCGTTAACTGGCCCCGTAGCGCCTTAATGTCGCAACCGCACGCTATCAAAATAGGTTGTGCAGAAGCATTTTCGAGCAATGCCAGCAGCAAATGCTCAACTGTAATAAATTCATGCCGCTTGTCATGTGCATTTTTAAAGGCATTATTTAGCGTAATTTCAAGTTCTTTGCTTAACATATATTCTCCAACCTACACTTCTTCCATCGAGCACATCAACGGATGATGGTGTTCTCGTGAATAGTCATTAACTATATATACCTTGGTTTCAGCAACATCTTTAGAGTACGTTCCACAGACACCTACTCCGTGCGTATGTACTTGCAGCATTACCTGAGTCGCCTTTTCTTCAGACATGTCAAAAAAGTCCATTAAAATCTCAATTACAAAATCCATGGGCGTAAAATCATCGTTTAACAAGATAACCTTGTATAAAGGCGGTCTCTTCAGTTTAGGCTTAGCTTCCTGAACAGCCAAGCCACCATCTTTATCTTTGAATGGATCAAAATCGGACATAATCGTAATAGTAAATTATTTAGGGTTCTAACATAGTGCCAATCTAGGTGAATTTCAACTCTTATGTTTACTAATGAAATAAACAAAATTCATACAAAAGTTTAACAAGCCTTTTGCAGCTTCCATCCTGTGTCTTTTTTACCAGCATAATATCTGCAAATCTAGTAAAATATTAAGTTTATATAGTTGGAATTCGGTAATGGTTTGGAAACCACATGTAACAGTTGCGGCAGTTATTGAACAAGACCAGCGATTTTTACTCGTAGAAGAAGAAACCTGCAATGGACTTCAATTCAATCAGCCTGCCGGGCATCTTGAAGAAGGCGAGGATCTGATTACTGCCGTCAAGCGTGAAGTATTGGAAGAAACCGCTTGGCAATTTGAACCCGAGCACATTGTTGCCATTCAACTTTGGCGAAAGAATCCTGACTTTCCCAGCTTTGTTAGAGTCTGTTTTTCCGGCCGTTGCCATTCACATAATCCAGCGCAACGATTAGATGACGGAATTGTTGCCGCTCACTGGCTAACGCGTGGTGAAGTTGAGGCTGAACGGCATCGTCTGCGTAGCCCCTTGGTGCTTATCAGCATAGACGATTATCTCAGCGGGCAGCGCCATCCCTTATCTTTACTTAAATCATTTATCGATCTTGACCATGAGTAAAAAAGTAATCGTCGGCATGTCCGGCGGTGTCGATTCTTCGGTAACCGCATTGCTGCTTTTAGAACAAGGCCATCAAGTCACCGGTTTGTTTATGAAAAACTGGGAAGAGGACGATGGCACCGAATACTGTACAGCAATGGAAGATCTTGCCGACGCCCAGCAGGTCTGCGATAAATTAGGTATCGAATTAAAAACCGTGAATTTTGCCGCCGAATACTGGGATGAGGTATTTGAAGTATTCTTGTCTGAATTTAAAGCCGGCCGTACGCCTAATCCCGATATTCTTTGCAACAAACACGTTAAATTCAAGGCCTTCTTGAACTACGCGATTGAAGATTTGGGGGCCGAATATATTGCCACAGGCCACTATGCGCGTGTGTCGGAAAAAGACAGTGAATTCTTTTTGTTAAAAGGCCTGGATCCGAACAAAGAACAAAGTTATTTTCTCTACACATTGGGACAAAAACAGTTATCGCGCACTTTGTTTCCAATAGGCCATTTGCATAAACCGGAAATCCGGGCCATGGCCGATAAAGCCGGTTTTGCGAACAGTCGGAAAAAAGACAGCACCGGTATCTGTTTTATCGGCGAACGCAAGTTCACAGAGTTTTTACAACGCTATTTACCGACTCAGCCCGGTGAGATGCGAACTCCTGAAGGGCAGTACATCGGTAAACATCATGGCTTGATGTACTATACCTTAGGGCAACGCCAAGGCTTGGGCATAGGCGGTGTCAAAAATGCGCCGGATGAGCCATGGTATGTATTGGAAAAAGACCTTGAAAATAATGTATTGATTGTCGGGCAAGGGCACGATCACCCGTTGATGCTGCATAATACACTGGAAGCCAGTCAGCTCGATTGGTGCAGTAACAGGCCATTGACTCAAGCGATACGCTGTAGCGCTAAAACCCGCTATCGCCAAGCAGATCAGCCTTGCCATTTGGAACCGATAGGTGATGACAGATGCAGAGCCATTTTCGACCAACCGCAAAGAGCCATTACTCCCGGACAATCCGTCGTTTTCTACGATGACGAAATATGTTTGGGTGGCGGGATTATTGAATCCAAAGCTTGACTTCCTGGTTAAGCAAAGCTAACAAATAACAACATACACTAAAATATCTCGGATAATCTCATGACTAATTTTGCCTTGACCGCTATTTCCCCTATTGACGGCCGCTATGCCGATAAAGTGGCTGCATTGCGGCCTATTTTCAGCGAATATGGCCTGATTCGTTTTCGAGTGCTTGTTGAAGTACGTTGGCTGCAAGCCTTAGCTAATCATCCGCTGATTACTGAGGTCAGCCCGTTTAGCTACGCCGCAACGCAGTTGTTAAACGACATCGTCAGCAATTTTTCAGAAGCCGATGCGCAACGTGTCAAGGATATCGAAAAAACCACTAATCACGATGTTAAAGCCGTTGAATATTTACTGAAAGAAAAAATAGCGGGTTGCGCTGAGCTGGAAAAAGTCGGTGAGTTCATCCATTTCGCCTGCACCTCGGAAGACATCAACAACCTGTCTTACGCGTTAATGCTCAAAGAAGGGCGCGATGCGATCTTGGCGCAAATCAGTGATTGCATCGCGGCGCTGAAAACCGTTGCAGTGGAAACCGCAGACCAGCCGATGCTGTCGCGCACCCACGGACAATCGGCCACACCGACCACCACCGGCAAGGAGTTTGCCAACGTTGCCGCACGTATGCAACGTCAGCAAGACCAACTGCAAGCCGTAGCCCTATTGGGCAAAATAAACGGCGCAGTGGGTAATTATAATGCCCACTGCGTGGCCTATCCGGATGTGGATTGGGCGGAATTTTCCAAAAACTTTGTCGAATCCCTGGGGCTGCAATTTAACCCCTACACCATCCAGATTGAACCGCATGACTATATCGCCGAGTATTTCCACGCGCTGTCCCGGTTTAACACCATTTTGCTGGATTTCGACCGCGATATTTGGGGTTACATTTCCCTAGGCTATTTCAAACAAAAAACCATTGCTGGCGAAGTCGGTTCCTCGACCATGCCGCACAAGGTCAATCCGATCGATTTTGAAAATTCGGAAGGTAATTTGGGATTAGCCAACGCCATATTCGGCTTCTTAGCCGAAAAACTGCCTGTATCACGCTGGCAGCGCGATTTAACCGATTCAACTGTATTGAGAAACATCGGCGTCGGCATTGCCCATACCTCTATCGCCATCCAGGCCAGTTTAAAAGGTATCTCCAAATTACAGATTAATGTTGAAGCGATTGAGGCCGACCTCAATGCCAATTGGGAAGTGTTGGCGGAGCCGATACAAACAGTGATGCGTCGTTACGGTATTGAAAAACCCTATGAAAAGTTAAAAGAGCTCACCCGCGGCCAACGCATTACTCCCGAACAAATGCAGGCGTTTATTGAAAAACTGGACATTCCGGCTGAAGCCAAAGCAATACTGCTGGAGCTGACACCGCGCAATTACACGGGTTATGCTGAAAAACTAGCCAAAGACATTTAAAAATATTTAGAAAACCATTTCTATCAGTCGGTTTAAAAAACACTGGGGCGCATGGTATGTTTAGGAAATTATAAAGCTACCTAGCAGGGAGAGAGCGTTGAAAACAGCAAGAATCTCAAGCATCAGTCTATTTATTAACCTTAGCGATAGAGCTTAAAAATGTTGTCTTATTCAATTATTAGTGAAAAAGCACTGACTCTTTGCCGCTGGTTAGCCATTGTTGCCGCCATAGCTTCCCCCATCTCTACCGCTGTAACCAGTATTGCCAGCATTGCGATGTTATTGGTTTGGTTAGTTTCAGGAGAAGCAGTCCATAGTTTAAAGATTTCTGCCGAACAACCTGCCGGCAAAATGTTACTGCTGTTTTTTGGCTGGTTGATGTTGGGTACTTTGTATGCCGATACGACCTGGAACGATAAACTCGATACTTTATTGAGCTGGAAAAAATTGGCTTTTACTTTTGTATTGCTCGGTTTGTTTTATCAAACTCACTGGAAACGACTGTTTGTCAAAAGTTATTTAAGCATTATGATTGTTGCGGCATTGATCGCAGTGCCGCTATGGTTTGCCGATATTACGATAAGGCCGGGACGGGAATCCGGTATTTTCATGACCAATTACGCGTCACAAAGCATGGCTTTCATTGCGGCAACGGTCTGCTGCGTTTTTCTATTAAATCAGCCGTTATCCGCGCCGAAAAAATGGCTGTTAGGTGCGGTTATTGTTTTGTTTGTATTTAATATTTTCTTTGTTAGCGTCGCGCGTAGCGGCTATGTTGCATTACCGTTAGCGATAGTATTTGCAGTTTCTTGTCTTTACGGTTTTAAAAAACTTCCTCGAATTCTTGGTGCAGCAAGTGTTTTGTTAGCGATTATCGTATTGGCCTCCACGACCGTACAGCAACGGATTGAAAAAGGACTAACGGAAAAAGCCTCTTATCAAGTCAGCGAATCACCTACTTCTATCGGTATAAGGATGATTTTAGCTAAAAATTCCATCGCCTTAATTAAGGAGAGCCCCATATTCGGTTACGGAACCTCGTCGTTTAAAACAACATATGGTGGATATGTAGCAAACAAATATTCAGATTGGAGAGCGGAAGCTATCTCGGATCCACACAATCAATATCTGTTTGTCTGGCTGGAAAACGGTTTGATCGGATTGGTATTGTTTTTGACCTATATTGTGGTGGTTATTCGGCAGGGACTGAATGGACCTCCCTATGGAACAATGGCTGCAAGTTTTTTGATTGCCGTGTGCGCTTCCAGCCTATTTAACTCCCACTTTAAAACTTTTTCCGAAGGTAACTTGTTGGCTTTCTTTGTTGGTATTTTGTTGGCTCAACAGGGTACTAAAGCTGAAGAAAGTAAGGGCTCATAATCTCGCATTTGCCGCTATTAAATTTATGGGTATTGCAAAATAAATTACATGAGGTAAAAATATAACCGTCGATTCATAGCTGTTTTTTTAAAAGAAAAATAAATGATTTCGAAGATATGAAATCGGCGATAAATAAAACATAGACAAACATAAATATGAGGAAAGAATTATGAATAAATTAGCATCCGTATGTGCAGGCTTATTACTTCTTTTAAGTACTTCTGTTTTCGCTGAAGAAAATGCCGCTTCAGCATTAAAACACGCTAATGAGGCAGTGATTCACGGTAAAGCCGGCCATACGCCAGTCTTGGTCGAACACGCAAAGGCGGCATTGGAAGATGCGTTGGCAGCCGCGATAGTGGCCAAGGGTGTGGCAAAAAATCATATAGAAGCAGGTTCTAAAGAACTGCAAGAAGCCATCGATCACGGTACTTTAGGTCATGTAGGTAAGGCGACTGCCCATGCTGAAGCAGCTGTAGAACACCTTAAGGCCGCTAAATAATATTAATAATGTGGCCTCAGAGAAAAGGGCGAGTCATTCGCCCTTTTCTTTCAGCAGTTAAATATGATTCTAAGTATTGCTATTATGAAATATTGCATAGCATCAGTGTCCAAACAGGATGAAATTCATCCGCCTCGAAAAGCTATTAACTATCTTTAAAAAATCAGGATTCTCTGGTCATTATTCCAGACTGATTGATATACTCATTACAGATCAAAATCCGGCAAGCCGAGCGGGAGTGTTTTTTACTTCGAGCTAAAACCGAATTTTCAAACGTGAAGGGGTATTTTTATGCAAAAGAACCTATTACGGTTGTATCCGAATTTCTGCGATAAAATTTCCATTAAAGGTTTATATCTTGCCCATCGCTTGCATAAATTGGGCGAGGCCGAATCTCCGTTTGTTTATGCCAACTTTCTGTCCAGCCTGGACGGGCGCATTGCAGTAGAAGATACTGTTCAAGGCGGCACGCACATCCCTAAGCATATAACCACAGCTTCCGACTTCGGCCTGTTCATGGAACTGCATGCGCAGGCGGATTGTATTATTACTCACGGCGGCTATATGCGGGCATTAGGCGAAGGCCGTCTTGGCAACATTTTGCAGGTCAAGGACAAAGACCTTGTCGAATGGCGTCGGAACAACGGCTTAAAGCCCCAGCCTGCCGTTATCATCGCCAGCGCCAGCCTGGATTTTCCTATCCATGACAGTATTCAGGAACATGCGCAAACCGTCTATATAGCCACAGGAAGCCACGCCGATCCCGACCGTATCCGATACTGGCAAGACTTGGGATACCGCCTGATGTTTACCGGCGAAGATAAGAAGGTCCACGGTGCGCCTTTGATTCATCGGTTAAGCGCATTAGGTTTCAAGACGATTTATTTGGTGGCCGGGCCGCAAATGCTGGACACTGTCATCAGGGAAAAGCAATTATCAAGATTATACCTGAGCATGACCCACCAGCTCATAGGCGGCAAAGACTTCCGAACTTTGCTGACCGGAGCTATGCTTGGGCCGGAAGGTAACCTGATACTTGAAGCACTATACTACGAACAGGACTCACCGCCCGGATCAGGCCAGTTTTTCATGCAATTCGGCCTGAAACGATTCTCTAGATCGGATACTTATACCCAGAGGGCATAAGTTTCGTTTGAGCAGACAAGCTGCTCAACTCAGCT